>JAPLIX010000225.1:0-5470 GCA_026388865.1 Pseudomonadota bacterium
AAATATCTGTCTGGTGCGGGGTCACGATGAGAAATACCAGGTCCGGGTCATCGACCTTTGCCAACGGGCCGACCACCATCCCGGTGCCGGTAACCTCGGGATATTTAAAGAAGCTGTCCACCCGGTCATTATATTTTACTACCGTGTCCGCATCCTGGTGCAGGCGGTAGGCCTCATTCTGGCTGATCATGAATTCAAGATACTGGTCGCGCGGCATCTGCTGGCAGGTGCCGGTGCCCAGAAGCGACATGAAGCAGCCAAGGTTGTCTTTAGTAACATAGTACACGCCGCCTTCCCGCAGAAGCTCTCCCAGCAGGGCGCACATGCCCGGTATGGCCTGGCCCTGGTACGGGGGGACATCAGCAGGCGGCCCTTTTACCGCTTTCAGCGCGATCACTTCCTTTTTTACTTCAAGATCATCTTTCAGCGTGCGGATAAGTTCTTCTTTGGTCATCACGGCCTCCATTGTTTTGCGGTTGATTTTTTGAATTCTTCTCTTCTGCCCGGTCCCGGCATTAATAAATCGAAATTAAATACTGATATATCGCCGCGGCATCTTTCTCTGATATCCAGGATTTGTCCATCCTTCTCATCCTCTCCCCGAGCGCCTTTAACGCTGCATCTGTTTTTCTTTCCAGGCGCGCCTGCCGGATGCGATTCATATCATGGCACCGGGTGCATTTCACTTCAAACAGAGGGCGGTCCGGATGCCCGAGGAAAGCGGCTATGCGCTCCATCTCCCGGTCTGAAACGTTTGCCCCGAACTGCATGGTTTTTATAATAGCCAGAAATTGCTCTTGTGACGCGTGACGCTTCAGCGCCACATCCGCCCCATGACACCCGGTACATTTACTGTTGAACAGCTCCGGGGCGGGGATCTTTCTCCGCGCAGCAGCCGGCGCTGCCCTAAAAAAGCCCAATAAACAAATGAGCAATCCAGCAAACACGACAATATTTTTCATTGTCTATTTTCTTAAATAGCTATTCTTTTTACAGGCCTTTTTTCTCAAACCATCTGAAAAGCAGAATCCCTCCAATAATAAATGGAATGATTATAAGCCAGTGATTTATTCCCAGTATCTGCGGCAGGGTGATTGCTCCAAAGTTGCCCCAGGTTAAAACCGTCTTTTTTATGCCGGGATAGGCCTCCGCGAAGAGCGCGGCGCCGGCCAGCATCCCGAGGATTCCCCACAGCCCGTCCCACCGGCCTTCACCCAGCGCGCCGAGAGAAGTCCCGGGACAATAGCCGAGCAGTGCCCAGCCAATGCCGAAGATAAGGCCGCCGATGATATTGCCGCCAAGAATTGTCGGCTTGACTGCAAGCGTTGCCAGGCCGAAATCTTTTAAGAAGTAAACGCCGGCCATTCCCACCAGCACGCTTGAAAGCATGAACTTAACGATAGTCATATCAAAAAACCGGAGCGCGCCCAGCTGTTTGTCATAACGCAGCACCTGCCCCCGCTGCAAAAGAAAGCCGAACAATATGCCGGTAATGAGGCCATACAGGAGTGTGTTCATCAGCGAGTCCCCCCTTTATACATAATTCGGGCAACCAGAGCGCCGCCGATGAAGAAGCAGATTAACGAAACAAATCCGCTCACTGCCAGCTGGACCGAGCCGCTCAGCCCATGGCCTGACGGGCAGCCATCAGCAAGCCGGGCGCCAAACATTCCTATGACACCGCCGATGAAGGCAACCACTGCCCGTTTGCCGACGCTTGAGCCGAAACGCTTCTGCCACATGCCGGGAACTGCCTGCCAGGTAAAGGTGCCGGAAGTTTTCGCGGCAATAAGAGAGCCTATAAATATCCCTATTACAAACATCCACTGCCAGTCGATCATGGGCACTTCCTTGATGAAATAGTCCATGCGGGCCACGCGCGCGGCGTCAAAGATTTTTTCAACCATTCCCGCGGCCCTGACAAACGTGGTTGAGGTGCCATAAAATTTTCCGGTAACCCATACTGATAAAATCAGCACCAGACCGCTTAAGGCCCCCGCGAGATAGGGGCTCCAGTATTTTTTGTCATCTAATGATTTCATTGACTTTCAGGCCTCCTTGCATACGGGCACAAGTTATGTTGCTGTAAAAAACATAGACCACTATCATGATATATGTCAATAAGCATGCAAAAAAGGGAAGCAACTTTATGAGCTGCCCCCCTTTTATTGATTGAGCCTTCTACCTTGCTGCCGGGATGAAATGTTGAAAATATTTTACCACCACGAGCATCCTCTGCCGCCTCCGAAGCCCCTGCCACAGCCATATCCCCTGCCGTTACCACCCCCGTATCCTGCTCCCATTCCGCAGCCGTATCCGGGCCCGCTTCCAGCCATCATGTTGCCGAAGCCAAGCGTGCAGCCAGCCGGGAGCTGTGTTATCTGCACCGGGGTAAAAACTTTTCGCGCTTCAAGCTGATAGGACACGCTCTTTTCACTCAGCTGCAGCTGAAGGCCCGAGATCTCTTTTTGCAGCGAAGCGATTTTTCCGGTATCAGGGGCCGGCTCAAGAAGCTGGCTGTTTAATTCAAGCTGCTTCTGGTTAATTCTCGTATTGAGGTCAGCCATGTCTTTTCCGAAGGCCTGTTGCAGCGTATTCAGTTTTAACGTCTGGTCCTGCGTCAGATTTAATCCATACATATTCCCCTGCCAGCCGGGGCCTGCTCCGCTGCCCCCTCCACCGCGACCCCACCACTGGGCTTCCGCGGAAAACGTCCATAGCAAAGTTGCGACAAAAAGCACGGATATGATTATTGATTTTTTCATGGTACCGCCTCCTTATATGTTTGTCTCTCTACTTTACTAAACAGGCCGGCAGAAAAAAACTTGCGGAGGTTTTTAAAAATCTGCAGAACGTATTGCCGCTCAGTGACAGTCGTGGCTGGCGCAGGCATTTTCAACGGTTAACTCTTCCAGCACGCCTTCTTTATACCGCTTGATTACATCTGCAACACTCCCCGGGACTGCCCGGAAGGTTTTAATGCCGCTTTCATTGAGCATCATCACTGCCCGCCCGCCCATGCCGCCGACAACCACCGCGTTAACGACTCTGCCTGCCAGGGCGCTGACCGGCTGGCACATGCCATGCTCATGGTGCTGGTTGGTGTTATCAACTATTTCGATGGTATCGTCCGTGATGTCACAGATGGTGAAATAGGGCGCGCTGCCGAAATGGCCGTACACCGGTGCTTCTTTTCCTGCATTGGTTTCAGTCGGGATACATATTTTCATTCGCTTCTCCTTGTTCGTTGTTTTTTCCCATGGCAACAGTCACCGGCAGGAGCAGGGTCTTTATCCGGTGCTGCTCTATGGATATTATTACTCGCACATTTCGGGCATTCCCTGGGCCTGCCCGTACCATAACCGAGTTCCCAGTCATGGGAACATTCTTCACAGATAAACATTCGCTTTTCCGCCCTGGTATAGACACCGCCCTCTATTTTTATTGCCTTGCCGTTAATTATCGCGTCAGCAATCTTCCCATGAGCGGAGCTTATGATATTGCCGAAGGTCTGCCGCGATATCTTCATCTTTTGAGCGGCCGCTTCCTGGTACAGCCCTTCTAAATCCGCAAGCCGCACGGCCTCAAACTCATCCACGGTCAGAACCACCTCCTGCAGCTCAGTAAGAGGAATTCCCCGTGGCTTGAAATAATTTATTCCCGGCTCGCAGCTGATGCACCGGCACTTAAAAGGTCTTGACATACGCCCTCGTTTTTATTAGCATATGCCAATAAATAACTTTTATTGAAACAGTTGTCAAGATGAATTATTTGAAGTCGGTTAGGGCAGCTTAAGAAAAAATTTTTTCGGAAAGACATTATGCTGAATAACAAAAACTAAATTATTATTCGTTCTTATTCTATATTTTAACTAGGTTTTAATTGACACATCATAACCCCCTTTCTATACTGTTTCATCAGTAGAGAGCTTTTATCAATTTCAAGAACGATTCAGAGGGTTCAGATTAAGAGACATAGATAGAAATTACAGAATATTTCATTAAGGCAGAATAATTAAACATGCGGTTATGCGGAAATAACTATAACAAAATGGAATTTGCCGGTGCATTTGGCGACCTGGGCACTTTGATTCCTTTTGTCGTGGGTTATATCACCATTAATAAGATGGACCCATTGGGGATACTGGTCGCCTTCGGCCTCTTTAAAATATTTGCAGGGCTTTACTTCAGGACACCTATTCCGATTCAACCGATGAAGGCAATTGGGGGGATGGCTATCTCCCACCCTGGAATGATCACCCCGGGAATGATCTGGGGGTCCGGGATTTTTACCGGAATATTCTGGCTTCTGATGGGACTGACCGGAGCTATCACCTGGATTGAGAAGATCACCACCAAGCCTGTTGTTCGGGGCATCATGCTGGGGTTAGGCTTGAGTTTTATTACGGAAGGGTTGGTTATGATGAAAGAACAACCCTTATTAGCTATTGGTGGTGTGGTTATTACCTTCCTCCTTCTTAGTAGCAAACGTTTTCCCGCCATGCTGTGTCTTTTGGGATATGGATTCGTGATGGCAGTTATCCAACGACCCGAATTAATTCGGGAGCTTTCTCATCTCTCGATGCGCTTTCGCTTGCCCGAGTTGACTATCGGGAAAATTTCATGGAAAGAACTTTTGTCCGGATTTGTAATTTTAGGTATTCCGCAGGCTCCTCTCACTCTTGGTAATGCAATTATTGGGACGGTGGCGGAAAACAATAGCCACTTCCCGGATCGTAAAGTGACAGCCAAAACAATCAGTATCGATCACGGGGTTATGAACCTGATCAGTACCTCCATTGGAGGCATTCCCATGTGTCATGGAGCCGGAGGTATGGCGGGCCACATCCGGTTTGGTGCGAGAACAGGAGGGGCGTTAGTAATTTTGGGGGTGATTGTTTTGCTGACAGGACTTTTTTTAAGTGACTCCGTAGCGCTTCTTTTTCAGTTTTTCCCTCGTTCGATTCTGGGCATCATTCTTTTTTTTGCAGGGCTGGAATTAACTTTGGTAATTCGTGATATAAAACTCAAGAAGGAGAACCTTTACGTACTTATTGTCACCGCTGGTATTGCCATGTGGAATATGGGAGTTGCTTATTTAGCAGGACTGGTGCTTTATTATGGTATTCAACGCAGGTGGATAAAGATATAATTTAGGAATATATGTGGAATAATAAAATCAAAATACCCGTTGGTACTATTGTATATTTCAATCATGTTTCAGTTGAAACGTCACAGCCCTCTTCCCGACCTTTTTCAGCTAAAAGCAAGTCTTATCAATTGTGAAAATAACTTCTAATTCGCAAGTTTTATTATACCAGTTGGTTTAATAATTATAAGGTTAAGCCTTTTTTTCTGTCTATAAAACTGCACTTCATAAGAGCTTGCGTTATGATTGAGTATTTTGCTTATAGAAGATCACTATTTCTTTTTGCAGTAATTATTTTATTCATAATAGTTACTCACGTTGA
>JAPLIX010000225.1:5503-12104 GCA_026388865.1 Pseudomonadota bacterium
TACTCTTACCCTTGAAGATTGTCTTAAAATAGCCAGCAAACAAAATCCTCAACTGGCTACTGCGCGGGAGAAAAAAAACGAGCTGGTTGCAGATTATGAAGCAGCACGTTCAAAATTCTTCCCCAGACTTTCATTGGTCTCATACTATAGCAGGCTTGATCCCGATCGTCTCGGACCAGGTGGAACGACGAATCAGAAGCTTTACAGCCAGGAATCTTTGAACAGTCTGACCGGTAAACAAATAATGTTTGATGGGTTAAAGACTTACTTTAGCACTAAAGCGGCCCAAATGGGTACTGAAGCACAGAAGGAGGAAATACACCGGGTTGCCTTTGACGTGGAGTTTTCAGTTACAGAAGCCTATTATCGTCTCGTAGAAGCCAGGGAAGATCTGAACGTTGCTAAGGAGGCGCTGCGTCAGCGGCAGGAGTTTGTAAAGCTTACTGAAGCATTTTTTAAAGCAGGCAAGGTTACGAAACTTGATTTTTTTAGAGCACAATCACAGGTTTTTGAGGCAGAGCAGTCAGCTGTTGAGGGAGAAAATGCTGTACGACTGGCACAGATAATTTTAGCACAGACACTCGGAGTGAAAGAGGATTTTCCGATTGAGATTTCCGGGAAGGTACGTCAGGAATTCCCGCCGGTCTCGGGTTTTGAAACATTATGGCAGCAAGCAGGAGCACAGAATCCTGAGATCAAGAAGCTCGACATAGAATTATCCCAGGGTAAGAGTCTTATAAAGGCTGCCCAGGGTAATTATTATCCAGAAATCAGCCTGCAAGGCGAGGCCGGGGTGCGACATCGGAATCAGGGAGGTACAGAAGACGAATGGATTGGCGGCATATTTATGGAATTTCCTTTTTTTGAGGGAGGACTAACCCGCGCCAACGTGGGAAAGGCAACGTCACAATACCTGCAGACGGTTGAGACAAAGCGCAGCCGTCTTGATGCCTTGCGCGTAGATCTCAGAGACGCTTTCAATGGTCTTGAAAATTCCCGCAAAGGGGTGTCTACTGCACGACAAAGCATTATCACCAATACCGAAGGGTACAACAGCTCATTGTCGTTATACCGTCACGGCAAGGCAACCGGGCTTGATGTGCTCCAAACACAGGTGGAACTCACCGCCTCGCAATTCAGCTTTATCAGGTATGCTGTTGCATATGAAATAAATCTTTCACGGATAAAAAAGATCATAGGAACAGAGACACCCCCATTTCTCTTAACAAATCATTAATGAATGGACTAAAGAGTGAAAAAGATACCAACGGCAAAAGCACTGGTAGTTGTTGTCGGCCTTATAATCATAATTTTTGCACTATATCGTTTTATATGGTTTAGACCCGCCGCAAAAGTAATTAGAGTAAAACAACAAGAGTTTCAGGGTAAAATCCATGGCCCGGGTACAGTCCAGTCAAAAGTGCCTGTTGCGGTAAGCACAAAAATTACCGGTATTCTTGAAAAACTTCATGCAGATCAGGGCGATAAAGTTACTACGGGGCAATTGCTTGGAGAACTTGATGTAGCAGAGGTGAACGCACGGCTGGAAGCATTCCGTGCAGCAAGGCATAAGGCTCAGCAGGATGTAGAGAGAGCCAAGGCAAGCGTTGTAAAGGCACAGGCTAATCTTTCTCTTGCTCAGAGCAACTATCGGCGTGACCTTGAGGTTTTTAATTCAGGATATATCTCTCAGGCCGCTTTTGATATTACTCAGGCACAGCTGAAGGTTGCTGAAAGTGAGCACACCGAAACACAGAAAGCGTTAACGGCATTTGCCTCTGCATTAACTCAGTCAGCAGCAGAAGTTAAAGCAGCTGAAGCTTCCCGAGAATATACGCGCATACTGGCACCGATGGACGGTTTAATAACCTCACGCAGAGCTGAAATTGGAGATACAGTTACACCTGGTGTTCCCGTTTTTAACCTGGTTGATTTAAACCAGATATGGGTTGCCGCCTGGATAGACGAGGCTCAGATAGCTCAATTAAAAAAAGGGCAGCATACTGTTATCACACTGCGTTCCGGAAGAACGTTTAATGGTAAAGTAATTCGTCTTAACAAAGAAGCAGATACCGTCACCAGGGAGTTGGAGGTTGATGTTACGTTTGATAAGCTGCCAGAACCTCTGGTAATCGGAGAAGAAGCCGAGGTTTTTATTTTTATAGAGAAACAGAATGCATTCATTATTCCTGCAACGGCCATTATATCAAGAGATGGCAAAACTGGTGTTATGACAATTACAGAAGGGCGGGCTGTGTTTCAAGAAATTACTCTGGGGGCGGAGGATTCTGGCATGGTTGCAGTTCAACAGGGACTTCAGGATGGTGAACTGATCATTGTGCAGCCAGGCATCTGTGAACCGGGGCAAAAAGTTAAGCCCGATTTTCAAAGCACAGCCGGGGGAAAACGCTGATGGATTTAGCCATCAGAGATATTGCACAGCACAAGGGAAAGTTTACCGCGACGGTCATAGGTGTTGGCCTGCTGTTTGCTGTAGTGCTTTCCATGAATGGTATCTACAGAGGTTTTATATTTGAGGGTCTTTCTGTCATTCAGATCACCAATCCTGACCTGTGGGTTGTGGAACGCTATAGGGGCGGCCCCATAAATGAACAATCAATTGTGTTCACTACGGGGTTGGGGCCTTGAATGGTGTTGAGAAGGCAAGCCCTTTTATTTTTTACGGCGTTGAACGCACGCTAAAAGGAACCAGCAGGCGCTTTACCATTATAGGGTATGATGTGTTTGGCGGCCTGGGTGGGCCAAAGAATCTTACCGCAGGCCGTGAAATCAGACATGCTCATTATGAAATGGTTGCCCATGAAAAACTTGGCTTTAGACTTGGCGAAAAAGTTCCTTTGGGCATTCACACCTATACCGTGGTCGGCCTTTTTAAAAATGGTACTGCACCGGATGGAGAGCCATTGGTATATCTCTCCCTGCCTGATGCACAGGAGGTGATCTACCTTCGGGATAACGAAGAGATACGCAACCAGCGTGAACGGCTGTATCGTACACTCACGCGACCGGGTCTTCTATCTCCCCAGCAGTCAGAAAAATACATCCCCCAGCTTCAGCCTGACACTCATCTGGTCAATGCCATTCTGATAAAACTTGCACCTGGTGCTGATTCGGAGTCTGTTGCCCGTCAGATTAAAAACTGGCTTTATTTTTCTGTTTACACCACTGATCAGCAGGTGCAACTGATGTTACAGGGGCGGCTTGCCAAGCCTAAAAACCAGTTGCTGCTCTTTAGGATCATACTTATTATTGTCTCAGTCGTCATTATCTCCTTAGTCATTTATACTTTTACGATGGAAAAGATTCGCAGTATTGCGGTAATGAAGCTGATCGGTGCACCAAATCGTGTGATAATCCGGCTGGTGCTTGAACAGGCTCTCTTGCTAACGGTCTGCAGTTATCTTTTCGGCCTGATCGTCATCCATAATACCTATCATTTGTTTCCACGCTTTGTTCTATTAAATATGTTTGATGATACCGCAACATTTTTTGTGGCGTTAGCTGGTGCGGTGATTGCAAGTCTTCTCGGAATCTGGCAAGCCTTAAAAACACAACCTGCGGAGGCTCTTGGAGGGCATTAATTGGAAATCTTAAGAACCGATGGCTTAAGCAAAATATTTGGTTCAGGCCGCCTAGAGGTACGGGCTCTTGAAGATATTAGCTTCTCCGTTTCTCCGGGAGAACTCATTGCTCTACTTGGACCGAGTGGCTCAGGCAAAACCACGCTGCTTTTATGTATAAGTCTCATACTTGACCCTACAGTAGGAACGATAGTGTTTGATGGAGATACTATTTATAAAAATGGCTGGATAGGTATTGATATGCGCCGTCTTCGGAGGGAAAAAATTGGGTTTGTTTTTCAAACGCCAAACCTTATACCCTTCCTAACAGTCAGAGAAAATGTGCTTTTCCCACTGGAACTTGTTGGTATCACAGGGAAGGCAGTTGAACACAGGGTGATGGAACTTCTGGAATATATGGAGATTGCAGACCGCCGCTACTTTCTGCCAGCATTGCTTTCAGGAGGTGAGCAACAGCGTGTTTCTATAGCCCGGGCTCTGGCAAACAGACCAAAGCTCATTATGGCAGATGAGCCTACTGCTGCGCTTGATACGGAACGGGGCAAGAAAGTTATGTCTTTATTAAAAAAAATTGCCGGAGAACAACAGACAGCTGTAATTGCCGTTACTCATGATGTGCGAATGGTTGAGGGCTTTGATCGCATTTATATGCTTCAGGACGGTAGAATGAATAATACTTGATACACCTCTCAAACTATATGCTTCAGGACGGTAGAATGAATAATACTTGATACACCTCTCAAACTGATGCAAAGATATGCGTTGTTTTGAACAGTAACTGAAAAGTTGTGTGTTAATCACTTATTCAATTATTCTACGAGGAGGCTTTTATGGTGAAAGCAGGGATTATTCGATGTCAGCAGACTGAAGATATGTGCCCGGCTGATGCCGATTTTAAAGCTGCCAGAGAGGGCCGCGGCGCTTTTAAGGAAACCGGCGCGGTTGAAATTGTGGGATTTGTTTCCTGCGGCGGATGTCCCGGCAAACGGGCTGTTCCCCGGGCAAAGCTCATGGTTGAGCGGGGGGCCGAAGTAATTGCTTTTGCCTCCTGCATCAGCAAGGGAAATCCCATTGAGTTTCCCTGCCCGTTTTTTAACAAGATGCGGGATGCAGTTATAAAAAAGGTTGGCCCTGGTATCCGCATCCTGGAATGGACCCATTAGCAGGCTGTTGAAAAACACCCATCTGCTTCGTTGCGCTCATCGTTCGTGCTTCGATTCGCAAATAAAGTGACGTATGTGATCCAAATAAAAGCTTTATAATGCTGACTCAGCAATTCGATAAACTCAGTCATTGCGACGTACGGAAACAGTACGCCTCATTCATCATGATTTCGCGCGCCTTGCATCCGGATGTTTTTGACCAGCCCGGGAAAAAACTACTTTTTCAACAACCGGTTAGTCAACAGTTAGCATGACTATCCGGTCGAGAAAAAGGCCGCTTAACATTCACAAGAGGATTATTATATGAACGCATTTGTCATCTATTGTTCGCCTGCCGGAAGCACACAACACGTGGCAGAGGTTATCGGGAAAACACTTACTGAACTCGGCCAAGCTCCTGTCATGATTGATCTTTGCGACACGAAAAACGCTGCTGCGGTTAAAACCCGGATAAAAGAAATCAGGCAGGACAGCGTGCTTTTCATCGGCTCCCCGGTGTACGCGTTTCATGCTGTTCCCCCGGTCATGGAATTTATTGAACGTTTGCCGGGTAATGGTCACGGCTACAGCGTTCCGTTTGTGACCTGGGGCGCGGTGACGAGCGGTATTGCCCTGCACGAAATGGGAACGCTGCTTTATAAAAAAGGTTTCCCGGTAATCGGCGCGGCAAAAATAGCTGCGGTTCATTCTCTAATGTGGCAGTTCAGTCACCCGCTGGGAGAGGGCCGGCCTGATGCTGCTGATGATCACAAGGTTGCGGAGATGGTCAAAAAGGTTGCCGCAAAACTTAAAGCGCAATCAGTCAGCACCGTGCCGCTCGCGGAGCTTAATTATCAGCCGGAAGATGTGTATAACTCTATGGCGAAGCTCTCCATCAAGGCTGCGCGGCAGATGCTTCCCCAGCGCCAGGTACTGAAGGACGCATGCATAAAATGTCCGGTATGTTCTGAGATATGCCCTGCTGGTGCGATTACCCTTGACCCCTATCCCTGCTTCGGTGAAACCTGCATTCTGTGCTACAACTGCATGCGGCTCTGCCCGGAAAAGGCCATAGCAGCTGAATTTTCACCCATGGAGGCCTGGCTGAAAGAAAAGGCCGGGGAGTTTGGCGAGGACACGCAGTTAAAAATATTCTTATGAGAGCAAACAAATGCAGCGCGTCACACTAATCTAACCTTGCAAGGAATGTTTTGCCGGTGACTGAGAAGAAAAAAACTGATCCCACATTAGATACCATCTTGAACAGCATTGCTGACGGCGTGTTTACCATTGACCTGGAAAAGAAGGTCACGTCCTTTAACAAGGCAGCAGAGCAGATTACCGGCATACACCGGGAGCAGGCATTAGGGCAGAAATGCTTCGACGTGTTTCATGCCAATATATGCCAGGGGTCCTGCGCCATGGAAAAAACCATGAAAACAGAGAAACCCATTATTGCCCTGCGCATAAACATCCTCAACAGCGAGGGCAAGATAGTCCCGGTGAGCGTAAGCACGGCTGTGTTAAAAGACGAAAAAAATAAGATTATCGGAGGGGTAGAAACCTTCCGCGATTTATCCGCTATCGAGGAAATGCGCAAGGAAATAGCCAGGCAGTATTCATTCCAGGATATTGTGAGCAAAAATCATGAAATCCAAAAAATCTTTAACATGCTGCCGGATATTGCCAAAAGTGGCAGCACTGTTTTAATCCAGGGGCCCAGCGGTTCCGGAAAAGAGCTGTTTGCCCGCGCAATCCATAACCAGAGCAATAGAGCTAAAGGCCCGTATATAATTGTTAACTGCGGGGCGCTCCCGGATACGCTGCTCGAATCAGAGCTGTTCGGTTATACCAGGG
>JAPLIX010000225.1:12115-15836 GCA_026388865.1 Pseudomonadota bacterium
GGCGCGTTCACGGGCGCCGTGGACCGGCATCGCGGCGTGTTCGAGCGGGCCGATGGAGGCACCCTGTTTCTGGACGAGATCGGGGACCTGCCGCTTTCATTGCAGGTAAAGATCCTGCGCGTGGTCCAGAGTAATGAATATGAGCCGCTGGGCAGCATAAAACCGGTAAAAGCAAACGTGCGGATAATAGTGGCAACAAACCGCGATTTAACGCAGATGCTGTCTCAGGGTAAATTTCGGGAAGATCTGTACTACCGTTTAAATGTTATCAAAATTAGTCTTCCTCCCCTTGCAAAAAGAAAAGAAGATATTCCCCTTCTGGTGGAGCACTTCATCCGTGCGTTTAATGTGAAGATGGACAAACGGATTACCGGGGTATCTCCCGAGGTGATGCAACTGTTTATGACCTATGATTTCCCCGGCAATATCCGGGAACTCGAACATAGTATCGAGTACGCGGTTGTCCTTTGCCGCGAAGCCGTTATTGAAATTAATCATATCCCCCAGGAGTTACGCGACTCTCTTTCCCGCACCACGGTGCATCCGCCCCCTGAAAGCAGGCCATTCAAAGAAGCGGAATCACAGGTAATCGTTGCCGCAATGAAAAAGCATCACGGTAATCGGATGAAAGCAGCTCAGGAACTCGGGATTGACAGAAGCACCCTCTGGCGCAAGATAAAAAAACTGCATATCGATTTTTAACCCCGCACAAGCCCCCCGGATATATCCCCGAAGAATTTTCGTCTTTGTGCTGCACTATTACAACATATTGTTTCATGCCTGTTGCAAATGTGCATCAGGTGAGCAACACCTCTTCCGCCCCTGACGGCGCTAACTGTGCGTAACTAAAGGGCTTTGTTTATAGTGAAGCACATGGCACGCGTCTTGTTATATATGATGGCAAAGGTCATATACTATGAAAATTGCCATCCCCCTTTTCGAAGAAAGAATTTCACCGCATTTTGATTATGCGCCGGCACTGCTGCTGGTGCTTGTTGACCGGGGAGAAATTATGCATAGCCATGAGCTGGCCCTGGAACAGAATAATCCGGCAGAGCGTATTGCATATCTTAAAACCTTCGGGGTTGATACGCTTATCTGCGGGGGAATTTCCCGTGAGATGCAAGGGCTGATTACTGCTCAACATATTACTATAATACCGTGGGTCACCGGGGAAGCGCAGGAAGCCTTGCAGCTATTTCTCAAGGGGCGCCTTGACCCTGGAACAATTCTATGTCCCGGGAGAAAAAGGCGCTGGCGTTTTTGCACAACTCCGCGAAGACGGAAAGAACCACACTAAGGATTATCCATGAAAGGAGGTGAACGATATGCCAGGATTTGATGGAACAGGTCCGCAGGGTATGGGACCACAAACGGGAGGAGGTCGCGGTTTCTGCTCTCCCGGAACCAGTGCGTATGCACCCGGATACATTAATTCCGCCATCCGCGGGGCAGGACGGGGCGGAATTCCCCGGGGAGGAGGAAGAGGCCGGGCTTTCGGCAACGGACGCAGCCGATGGTCTTGCAGAACTATCCCGTTTGACGCGCAGCAATGCTACCATGAACCGAACGCTGCCCAAACAATTGAATTTTTGAAAAATCAGGCTTCCCTGTTAGAAGGAGAACTTGCCGCACTCCAGAGGCGGATAGAGGAACTCGGAAAAAAAGAAAACAATGCCTGAGCCATGCAAGGGAGAGAGGGAACACAGGTAATGAATCCCTCTCCCCCTTTTCCCGGATTACGGAGAACACCGTGATTGAGAAATCAAAGTTAAATTTTATTGTTGATGCTCTCATGTTTGTATTCATGATGGCACTGGCCGGGATTGGATTTCTCATGAAATTTGATTTGCTACCCGGCAAAGAACGGTGGCTCCAGTATGGAAGGAATGTAAACCTGTTCTGGCTCGGACTTGACCGTCACGAATGGGGAACAATTCATCTTGTAATAGGCTGCATTCTGCTGGGGTTGCTGTTACTGCACATAATTTTGCATCTGCGGTGGATATTCAACATCTACGAAAGGGTGCTGATTAATAGAACTATGCGAATTCTTCTGGCAGCATTTTTTATTATCATCTCTTTTTCAATGATACTCTTTTCTTTTATTATCACACCACACGTGGAAGAAGTGGGGCCGGGAACGGGCAGGACAGATAATGGGGATATGCATCAGATGAGAAATCCCTCTGGTCACAAAAGGTTCTTTAAATAATCGGAGTATAGTCAATAGATACGGGAGGTGCAACACAATCATGAGCAAAAAAACATGTGAAACCGATACCAGTTGTCAGTCCTGCGATACTGCGGATACGTGCAGCCAGTCAGAAAAGGAGGCCCATGAGCAGCAGACAATCGACAAAAACATGGAACAGGTGCGCCACAAGTTCATGGTGCTGAGCGGCAAGGGAGGTGTGGGCAAAAGCTCGGTCTCGGTAAACCTTGCAGCAACTCTGGTTGCCATGGGCAATGATGTGGGAATTGTTGATGCGGATATTCACGGGCCGAATGTCCCCAAAATGTTAGGCGTTGATCTTGAGCGGCCGGGTGGATCAGCCAACGGCATGCTGCCCATTCTTACGTCCGACAATCTACGCGTCATGTCCATGGGCTTTTTTCTCAGGCAGGAAGATGATCCGATTATCTGGCGCGGCCCGCTCAAGCACGGGCTCTTGAAACAGTTTTTTGGCGAGGTTTACTGGGGAGAGCTGGACTATCTTGTTATGGACCTTCCGCCCGGTACCGGGGATGAGGCTTTGAGCATCTCCCACCTTATTAAAAAAGTGGACGGCGCTATCATTGTCACCACACCGCAGGACGTGGCGCTGCTCGATGCCCGGAAGAGTATAAACTTCTGCAAAGAGCTGAAAATTCCCCGCATCGGCGTCGTTGAAAACATGAGCGGCATGATCTGTCCCCACTGCCAGAAAGAGATTGATTTGTTTAAGATAGGCGGCGGCGAGAAAATCGCCCGTGAAATGAAGGTGCCGTTTCTGGGCCGTATCCCGCTGGACCCGGAGATGGTAAATTGCACGGATAGCGGAAAACTCTTTGTCAGCCTTTACCCTGAATCAAAGGTAACCGCTGCTTTTAAGTCAATAGCTGAGAAATGGATAGAGATGCTGGAAGAAGGGCCTAAAAAACCTTCTTTCGTTGCAAAGCTGTTAAAAAAATAATCTTAATTAAAGGAGACCTTATGAAGAGAATTGCATTTTCATGTGAAAACAACCAGGGATTACAGTCGGAAATGAGCGGTCACTTTGGCCGGTGCCCGTATTTCATGCTGGTTGATGTTGAAGGCAGTGATGTTAAAAATGCGCAGGCAGTAGAAAATCCCTATTTTAACGGGCATGTGCCTGGTGTAGTTCCTCAGTTTATCAATTCACAAAAAGTCAATGTTATGATCGCCGGCGGCATGGGACCTAAAGCAGTGCAGATGTTTGAAAGTTTCGGGATTGAAGTCGCGACCGGCGTGGGCGGCGTCGTAGAAAATGTGCTCAAGGCGTACCTTGGCGGCAAGGTGAGCGGTACCGTCCCCTGTGCCCATGATCATCAGGACAGCTGCGGCGGGCATGACTGAGAGGCGCACCATGAAAATTGCCGTTTCATCATGTGGAGATACCCTTCAGGCACAAGCTCACGCTCTGTTTGGCCGCTGTGATTATTTTGTGATTGTTGATGCCGAGTCCGGCATATGGAAGGCGGTAAAAAACAGCAGCGC
>JAPLIX010000225.1:15878-18300 GCA_026388865.1 Pseudomonadota bacterium
GTTCATGTTTGATGAAGGGGTGAATGTGGTCATCAGCGGCCAGGTGGGGCCTAATGCCTTTGAGGTATTGACCAAAGGGGGCATCAGCATGTTCGTTGCTCCGCCGGGCTTAACCGTCAGCCAAACCGTTGAGCAATTTAAGACAGGAGTTTTAAAACGGATAGAACTGAAGATTTTTTAGCTGAGCGAATGCTCGGCAAAGGAGGCAACAAGCATGAAAGTATGTATCTCATCAATTGGAAAAGATCTGAGCGCATTCGTTGACCCGCGGTTTGGCAGGTCGCAGCTTTTTTTATTCGTAGATACTGAAACCATGGAATATGAGTGTGTTGAAAATCCTGCGCTAACAGCCGGTGGCGGGGCAGGAACAAAAGCTGCGCAACTCGTTTCAGATAAGGGCGCACAAGCTGTTTTAACCGGGAATGTGGGGCCTAATGCCTTCAGCGCGCTCAACGCAGCAGGCATCAAGATATATGCAGGCATGACCGGCACTGCCCTGCAGGCTGTGGAAAAATTTAAAAACGGCCTGGTTCTCCCGGTAATCGGTCCCTCAGTCGGTGCGCATTCTGGTATGGGAGGAAGGTAGAAAGCCCTTCAGCTGAAAGGCAATTGCTTCATAACTGTAATTATTTGCTCAGGGGGCACCATATGCAGTCTTTACGGAAAAAATCAAAAGCAGGAATTAAAGGACAAATCCTTGAATTCTTGAACTCAACATGCGGGTTGCCCAGTAATAACCTGCAAAAAGACCCGTGTGGAACGCATCATAGAACGTGCCTTGTACTTGCAACCTGTTACAAAAACATCCCCCGCGCCACACCCCTTGAATTTTTCAATGAGGGGTTAACCCTCTATGTTTTTGCCGAACCAAGCACCAAGATAGCAAACATAAGGCACAACCCCTCTGTTTCTGCAGCTATCTACCAGCAGCCGTTAGACCATTCAGTAGTACAAAAAAGCCTCCAGATTTTTGGCAAGGCGGAATTAATTAGCATGAAAAAAAATCCGCGGATATTCAAGGCAAAGGCCAAAAAATGGAATCTGTATGTGACTATTGAAAAACTGGCAAAAATAGACATGGCCGGCTTATCAGCACAACAGGTGAAAGCCTTGATAGAAAAGATCATGGCTGCATTCTTTTTTATCAAGATAGTTCCTCAGCGCATCATTATGCGTGAATATCATCCTGATTTCTCTATGCCAAAATATGAGTGGAAGAGATAACCGGGGAACCGGGGTAATAAGCTTTTTATGAAGAAAGGACCAGAACTGCATGCTGTGCTACACCTGCATGCGCCTTTGTCCGGAATGCGCTATTGCGACTGATTTTTCAAAGCCTGAAAAACGGTAAACAAAACAGTCGCAGGAATTTTCTAAACAACCTCGTTCTGCCATATTCGTTACCCATGATTAAAGAACCAACCTTGAGGAGACCGTAATGATTATTGCAGTAGCCAGCGGAAAGGGGGGTACGGGGAAAACGACCATTGCCGTGAACCTTGCCCTGTCGCTTGAGAATGTTCAATATCTTGATTGCGATGTGGAAGAACCCAATGCGGCAATTTTTCTCAAGCCCGCCATTCAGAAAAGAGTCAGCGTCGCGATTCCTGTTCCTGTGTTTGATGAAGCACTATGCCCCGCTGTAAAAAATGCGTGGAGGCCTGTGCGTATAATGCGATAGTTATTCTGGGACAGAAAGTATTACTGTTCCCTCAGCTCTGCCACGGCTGCGGCGGCTGCCGTTATATCTGTCCGGAAAACGCTATCACTGAGCAGCCCCGACAGATCGGCCTCATAGAGCAGGGGCCTGCAGGGTCCATCGATTTTATACAAGGGCTGCTTAATGTGGGCGAGCCTATGGCAACACCCATTATCAAGCAACAGCGAAAACTTATTGATAAAGAAAAAATAGTAATTCTTGACGCTCCTCCCGGCACTTCATGTCCGGTTATTGAAACGGTGAGAAATTCTGATTATTGTATTCTGGTAACTGAACCCACTCCGTTCGGACTCAATGATTTGAGACTTGCAGTAGATACCATGCGAGAGATGAAGGTGCCTTTTGGCGTTGTGATTAATTGCTCGGATACAGGAAATGACGGGGTCAAAAACTACTGCACCAGTGAAACAATTCCTGTGCTCCTTGAGCTCCCCTGGAACCGCCGTATCGCCGAGGCTTATTCACGCGGAGAGCCGGCAGTAACCATAATCCCGGAAATGAAAAAAGATTTTCACCGAATGTATAACACGATTTTAACCAAAGTATGCACATAGCCATTGGGTGCTGCTGCTTCAGATAAACGGGCTTTTTATGGAATGCTATTAAAATCCTGCGCGGATGCACGTGATTGTTAATTTTAAACGGAGGCGTACTACATGGGAAATGAAGCAGAGAAGGAAAGGCAGTCGCTGGAAGCCGGCA
>JAPLIX010000594.1 GCA_026388865.1 Pseudomonadota bacterium
ATTATTGTTTTAATGTATTTTATGGATAGGAAAAAACATAAATTGCCTCATATCCATGTGCAGTACCAGGACAATGAGGCCGTTATCTCAATACCTGAGGGAAAACTGCTTGAAGGCTCTCTACCAAAGAGTAAAATAAAACTTGTGCTGCATGGATAGAAATTCACCAGGATGAGCTAATGGCAGACTGGAGGCTGGCAATTCAAGGCGAGCCTATATTCAAGATTGATCCTTTAAAATAGGGAGCACATACCTATGAATCCAAGAATCAAAGGCGTAAAGCCACTGGATGATTATAAGCTTCGGCTTACATTTACCAATGGGCAGGTTAGAATTTTTGATGTGAAACCTTATTTATCTCATGGGGTATTCAGGGAATTGAGGAATAGTGTAATTTTTCAGTCAGTCAAACCAGTGCTTGGGAGTATTCAGTGGCAGAATGGGCAGGATTTTTGTCCTGACACGCTGTATCTTGAAAGCAAGCGTTTTAGAAAGCTTCAGCAGAGAACAGTAAAAGGAAGACAACGGGGTCTGCATGCTTAGCATATTAATCTGTGGATGTCTTCCGATTACCCATGAGGGGAACTGATCAGGCAGCAGGACTAAAAATAAATGGTTGTGAAAAAATTGTCAAGTGATTATTGTCATTTTACAATACGTTAGAAAGGGATAGGGGAAGCCGGTAGACCGCGAGTGCAAAGACAATAGATAAATGGTCATTGCATAGAGCCCTAAATATTCCCGTGGGGCGTGGAGTTATCCGGAAACTTTAGAATAACTTGTTAGGCAGGGAAACCATGGAGCCAATCCTCACCCTCCCGTACTCCGAGTGGCTTGTAGCCGAGCAGCTCATGAAGGCGCTGCCGGCCAGCCAAGGGTATTCGGTGTTCGCGCCACTGTCCCGCCAAGAGAAAGGCGTAGACCTACTACTTTCGCGTCGGCTTCGTGGTGTCACTCGCACGGCAGCGCTGCAAATCAAATATTCGCGCGCCTACGAGCAACGTCCCAACACGCAGTTTCGGTTCGTTATCTGGTTCCGGGCATTTCCGGTTTCGGAGCGAGCAGACTTCTTCGTTCTCGCCTCGCTCTATCCCAATGTCACTGGCCACGGCAGCGGCACCAGATCGTCCTGGTGGCTACCGTTGATGCTTCTATTTCGGCGGGAGGAAATGATCACTCTATTATCGTCGCTCCGGACGCGCACGGGCAAACCTGATCGCATGTTCTATTTTGGGTTCGACACGCCAGACCGCATCGTTCTTACACGTGGCGCACCTGAGCATCGCGACTTCAGCTCGTTTTCTCTCATCGCGCGACTGCCGGTCCTGAAGCAGTACCTCGGCCCTGCCTAACCCCGGGTTGCACCGGACTCGCTTCGCTCGCCGGTGAACCCAAACGTTAGCCGCTGTATAGCCACATGGGGTAGAATATGTGGCGTTGCAGGGTCAGGGCAAAGAGTGGGGTCATCAAATCTTTATCTTGACATTTCGTGGTTGTTGAAAAAGACTTTTGTCAAGATAAAGATTTGACCCCGGGACCGCGCCTAAATAGGGGTAACAGTTTAGTCCTTTTAGAGAAATAAAGCAGCCGGATGAA
>JAPLIX010000251.1 GCA_026388865.1 Pseudomonadota bacterium
TTTGTTTGGGTTTGTGTTGTGCGTAGCCCTTTTCTTAACAGGAGGTTTCTTTTTTTGGTAGTCTGATATTTTATTTTTTTCTGTTGTACTTGTGGAAGTATACCATTCAGCGTTATTGATATATAACGTTGTTGACAAATTGTACAAACTCTCAGAACAATTACGCCAGGCGCAGCTTGGCCTTAAAGCCATGCCCCCCCATTACAGGGATGCTATACTGCAGCGGTTACAATGGCACGCTGCCTTAAGAGTGGAACGCATGCGCCATGATCTCCCCGCAACAGGTTCAGCGTGGAGATTTGTAGAGGTCGTCGTAGTCAAGGCAGCGAAGAAGCAGTATGTCTCCCGTCCAGTCAGGGTTGCCTGATGAAAGATACTGCCGTGGCTCAAAGGCTATTCTGTATCTGCGTTCAATCCGTATAGACCATGCCAAGGGGTCATTGATGATGCGCTCAAGATTCAATCCGGGATGCAGAGGGTTGGATTCCAAAAACTTAAGTGCTTTTGCCAGTTTTTTCCGCAACGGCATGTCGGACTGGAACACATTTATGTCGTGTAGAAATTTTTTACTTGGTATCAGGTTCGGCATTCTTCATGTCCTTAACAAGCCATGCGGGAAGCTTCCCTGTGCCGCTCTTGCGCCCTTCGTGGAGTTTTGCACTGCCTGCTTCACTGACTTTGACATTGCGGTAAATTGACACGGGATGGAGCACGATAGCCCCACCGCTTTCAATGGACAGATCAAGATATGATCCGATGCCCAGTCCAAACTCCTTGCGGACTTCAACCGGCAGGTTGATGCTGCCTCTCTTATCGATGGCTAAAAGCATATGTTTCCCCTTTATGATGGATTTATTAGCATCTATCAATGAGCATAGTCGCAAAAAGTCATAATGTCAATACGTCATTTAATTGATTATGACATTTTATGGCTCACTCAGTACAGCGCCCCACAAACAAAAAGGAACGACTTGGGTAGAGTAGAGAGCTGACGCCAGCTAACCAGTCTTTATAAAGGTTTGTCGCACGCCATTAATTCCCGGTGCGAAAGCGCTGACTGGGGCGAGCTTAGTAATTAAAACCGGTAGCTGATCGTGAAATAGGCCGCACTGCCCTCTCCGTCCACCAGCCCAAAGACACCCCGCGTCTGGTATTTCTTACCCGTGATGTTCTTAATCTTGAGCGCCAGCTCCAGGTTCTTAAACGGCAGATCCTTTACCTGAAGATAAAAATTCCACAGCACGTAGGAGCCTAAGTTCTTGCGCTGGCTTACGGAAGGCTCCGTTGCCTGGGCCAGCGTGCCCAGCTTACGCTCACCCACATAGTTTAATTCCAGGCTGGCCCGGCAGTGGCGCAGAAAACTGTAGTCGATGCCGCAGTTAAACACATTGTCTGGGGCCACGTTTAAAAAGCTCTCAATGGTGCTTGACGTGGTCTGGCTGGGATCTTCAGTGCTGGGGATTTCAATCGTTGCCTGGGTGCCGCGCTGCCGGTTGCCGAACAAATGGGAATAGTTCGCATACACCGACACTGCGCGCAGCGGCTTGCCGGTTATTGAAAGTTCCACGCCCCTGATGTTCTCCTCGCCGCTATTCCTGATGGCTCCCGATGCATCGCGCTCAATAAGATCCTTCAGTTTGTTGTAGAAAAAGTTGAGCTCAACGCCGAACAGATTTTTATAGTGAAAGCCCAGCTCTGCCTCATAGCTGTCAATGCGCTCGGGCTTGAGACCGATCTGCTCAATCAGGAATGCCAGGGTCGGGGTGCGAAAGGCCCGGCCGTAGAGCAGCTTGGTATTAAAA
>JAPLIX010000023.1:0-952 GCA_026388865.1 Pseudomonadota bacterium
CAAATACAAAATTCCAACACTCAATGATCAAAACAGCATGTAATCCCCTTCTTTGTTTAGCATTTTGGTCCCTTGGAATTTGTTTAGGATTTCGTGCTTCGGATTTCGAACTTATAACACACACCGGTACATTTTTGGTTCCGGCTAGTCCGGGTTAGGGATACACTATGGCTCTTAAGAGATTCGTAGAGGAGCAGCGCCAGATCATCCTGCACACCGAGGGCATGATCTGCTCAACACCGCATCAGCTGCTTGAAAGCGATGAGCTGGAACGGATTATAGCACTGTATATAAAAAAGCATGTCAAGCAGAACTCCCAGCTGCAAGCCATTCTGGACATGGCGGTGTTTAATAAACCCGGCGGGATAACCATCACCGGGCTGCTCAGATTTCTTGCCGACCATCCCCTGGAAGAGTTCGTCCGCAGCTACCCGGAAGCGCAGCCGCTGCTGGAGCCGCGCACGCGCAACAGCCTGCATATCTTTGTGGAAGAGCTGTACAACTTCTGGCGCACCTTTGACCGCTTCATGGTGCTGCATTCAGAGCCGGGCCCCAGCAGCTTTGATCAGCGCCCCTATCGTTCATTTAATGCCACCATGGGAACCCTGACCAACCTGATTCGCGGCGTGTACCGTGATGTCTGCGAGAACCTGACCGGCGACCACCCCCGCATTTACCGGCAGGTCGCGGCGGGATGCAACGTCGGGCTCATTGCCGTGTACCGCAACTGCACCCTGCCTGAACCATATGCCGCTATTTTATGTGATGTCCCGTTCATCCGGCAGGTCCTGATCAATCCGCCCATGATTATTGACCCCCCGATGAATACGCGCTCCGGACAGTTTATAAAAATCCCGCATAACCCGCTCCAGGGCATTGCGCTGGACAAAGACAGCAGGCTTTGCTATCCCGCCAGGGTGGGGCCGCTGCTTATTTTCATCTATGTGCACCA
>JAPLIX010000023.1:1031-2789 GCA_026388865.1 Pseudomonadota bacterium
AAAAAGGTCCGGATGCCGTCTTTGCCTACGGCGTTCCCGCTGAATCCCTGCAGGAATACGGCCCTCTGCCGACGGTCTTTTACGATGATGCGGAGAGCAGGCTGCTGGTCGCCGCGATTCCCGGTGAAGACCGGTTCGGCTACTTTGGCTATCTCAAGAAGATGGTTCTCACCCTGCACAATATTATTATCATGAAGCAGGGCCGCCTGCCCTTCCATGGCGCCATGGTTCACCTCCTGTTTAAAAGTGGCATCTCAGCCAATGTGCTGATCATCGGCGATACCGGCGCCGGCAAATCAGAAACCCTGGAAGCGCTGCGAATCATCGGCGATGACTGCATAAGCGAGCTGCGCATCATTGCCGATGACATGGGTTCCCTTGCCCTCAGCAAGCATCACAAACAGATACTCGGCTACGGGACTGAGATCGGCGCCTTTGTCCGGCTTGATGACCTGCAGAAGGGCTATGCCTTCGGCCAGATTGACCGCACCATTATCATGAGCCCGCAGAAGGTGAACGCGCGCGTGGTGCTGCCGGTCACGACTCTTGATGAAGTGCTCCACGGCTACCCGGCGGATATAATCCTCTATGCCAACAACTACGAAGAAGTGGACGAGGACCATCCCCTGATGGATACCTTTTCCTCCTGCCAGGAAGCCCTCCACGTATTCCGTGAAGGCACGACACTGGCAAAAGGCACCACCACCGCAACAGGGCTTGTCCACAGCTATTTTGCCAACATCTTCGGCCCGCCCCAGTATCGCGAGGTGCATGAACACCTTGCAGAACAGACCTTCAGGGCTGCCTTTAAATACGGGCTCTATGTGGGGCAATTGCGCACCAGGCTTGGCATCAGCGGCTATGAAATGAAAGGCCCGCAGGAGGCGGCCAAAGCCCTTTTTGAGCTTATATCAGAGCGCAAAACCGGATGACCGGGAGTCCTGTAAGCAAAGTATGGCGATATTCTTTTTTCTTATGCTTCAATCAGGTCGCGGAATTGTGCTGGCCTGTATGATAAAATCGCGGACAGTATTTTCCTTGCCGGGATGGTTTTTCTCTCAATTATTGCGTTTATACTGATTGCAAATATTATGTAAGTATAAGGAGGTGCAGTGCATGGAACCTGAAAACCCCGTTAATGCAGTTTCTGAATATGCAGATCGGGTAATCAAGGCTGAAAACCGTTATTATCAGGAAGTGACAATCAGAAGGGTACGCGGCAGCTGTCCCTACGGTCACCGGGAGGGCGACACCTTCAGGGTAACGGCCATGAACGGCGATGGTATCTGCGGCTCCCTGCTGCAGGGCATATTCTCCCCCCTTGCAGCTCTGCACTATGGCGGAAACATCCTCTGGCAGAAAAAAGAGCCCGTGCTGCTGAAGACGCCGGCCTTGTTTAAAAAGATGACCGGTAAAGGCTATCCGGCGCTTGACAGCTACCGGGTTTTTGTGGAAGTGCGGGATATTGCAGTTGCCTGCTTATGGGGGCACAAAATCGGGGATGTGTTTGAAGTAGACCCGTTCAACATGGGCGGCGCCTGCTGCTTCCTCTACACCCAGTTATATCCTTACATCCACGTGCTGCTGTCAGGAACAACGCCCGGATGGGCAACAGAAGCGCATGCCATGAGCGGCGAGTGCCCAGATACCTATGACCGTCTAAGCTACCGGCTGTTTCTTGAGAAAAGATAGATAAGAATCGAGTAGGAGGCAGGTGATTAGTTCACCTGCCGTCCTCTCACACCACCGTACGTGCCG
>JAPLIX010000415.1 GCA_026388865.1 Pseudomonadota bacterium
TCGGTCGGGTAGCACGGCTCCGTCGGGCAGGTCTGCGCGCGAGCCGTGCCCGCTGCGGGACCGGCCATGGCACCGCCAAATGCAAGGCCTCCCAGGGCCAGCCCTGAAAGCTTCAATGCCTCTCGCCTTGTTAGTCCTTCCGAGTTTTCTTTTTTGGCAGTCTTCATTTTCTTTTCTCCCTCCGTCATTGGTTTTATATTGATGTCACCGCCCTCATTATTTCCGCTGAAAGGTTATCTTCTGAGCCTCTTCGTTATGACCATAACATGAATTGATAGAGACTATGATTGATTAATAGAACAGGGAGTCCCATACTGAATATATAAACACAAACACCCTTCACAAGGAGGAACTTGCTTTTGGACGAAGAGAGTATGGGCCGGTGGTGGTTGTGTGTCAATAAAAAATACGCCGCAAGATATGGGCAGGGGTTGTTCGGACAAAAACCAACATCTTGTGGTGCGTATTCAAGGAAAAAAAGTGCAGCTTATGTATCAGAAGCAAGAGTAGTCATTCAAGTTAACCGATTGCAGACTTTAACATGTAAGCACTTGCCCGAAGTAATCAAAACCCTGTTTCAAAGGTGTCAGTTAAATCTAAATTACACATTAAAGTGCCTGTTACGGTCCCGCCTGATATTCCTTCTGCACCTTCTGCAAATCCTCCCACGCCTCCCGTTTTTTTTCCGGGGAGCGCAGCAGAAATGAGGGATGATAGGTCGGCATCACCATGATGCCGTTTTCCAAACGCTGGAAGCGGCCGCGAAGTTTTGTTATGCCCTCCTTTGTCCCCAGCAGCGCCTGGGTGGAGAACCGTCCCAGCGTGCAGACGATGCGCGGCCGGATCACGGCAAGCTGTTTCTTTAAAAACGGCAGGCAGGTCGCCATCTCGTCTTCCTGGGGGTCCCGGTTATCCGGCGGCCGGCATTTGACCACATTGGCGATATAGACTTCACTGCGGTCAAGCTGTATGGCCTGTATCATGCGCGTGAGCAGCTGCCCTGCTTTTCCCACAAACGGCTCAGCCTGCAGGTCTTCTTCCTCCCCCGGCCCTTCTCCGACAAAGACCAGCCGGGCATCGGGATTGCCGGTGCCGAAGACAATATTTTTTCGCCCCGCGTGCAGCCGGCAGCGGGTGCAGTCGCCGATTTCTTCACGGACATCCCGCAGTGCATCTTTCTTCAAAGGGGACGGTATTGCGCCGGGGGCGGCCTTCTCAGCCGCAGGCGGAGCGGAAACCGGGACTGTCTTCAGGCCCCGCTCTCTTTGCAGTTGTACATAATCGTGCAGCGTTGCAACGATCTCAAGGGCCTCTTGCTTAAGTTCATCAGGGAGTTTCATGAAAAAAGACGTTTAACGTTTGAAGTTTAAGGTTTAGATTCTTACATGGCTTAATCTGAGAATTTTGCTCTCAGATCACTCTGGCTTTACATCCGACCTCCCCTAACCCCTCCTTATTAAGGAGGGGAAAAGTTCTCCCCCTTTATTCCAAGGGGGAGTCAGAGGGGGTCGCTCATGCAAATTTCAAATATCTTTGGTTAGTATTTAGTGTTTAATTTTTCGGGTTTAGTTTTTGTTTTTTTGCCAGGCTGAGTATGCTATCCAGTATGCTGTGGGCGATCTCATCCTTGGGCCGGGAAGTAAGCGTTTCCACGCGGCCGTCCCTGAATATGAGCTGCACCTCATTCACATCAGAGCCAAAACCAATGCCCTGTTTGCTCACATCGTTTGCCACGATGAGATCAAGGTTCTTTTCCTTCAGCTTTTCTGCGGCATGGGCTTTAACATTGCCGGTCTCAGCAGCAAAGCCCACGAGAATTTTCTGCCCCTTCTTTTTCCCCAGCTCTGCAAGAATATCGCGCGTTCTCTCCAGCCGCAGCTCGAGCGCCGCATCCTTTTTCTTTATCTTCTGCGCAGCCGCTTTTTCGGGCCGGTAGTCGCCCACCGCCGCCGCCTTAACCACAATAGAAGCATCCTTGAAATATTTGCCGACCGCGGTGCGCATCTCTTCTGCGCTCTCAACCGGTATATAATGCACGGCACGCGGCGGCGTTATCGAGGTGGGGCCGCTCACCAGCGTAACCTGCGCTCCCCGAAGGCGGAAGGCCCGGGCTATGGCATAGCCCATCTTTCCCGAGGAGGGATTGGAAATAAAGCGCACCGGGTAGAGCCTTTCCCTGGTCGGCCCTGCAGTCACCAGGACTTTTTTACCGGCAAAGTCTTGTACTGACAGGAGCGCCTCAAGCTCATCTATAATATCTGCGAGGTCAGCCATGCGGCCTTTGCCCTGTGTTCCGCAGGCAAGGTCACCCCAGCCGGGGTCAATAAAACGGCAGCCCCTCTTTTGCAGCGCTTTGATATTATCCTGCACAACAGGATTGTCCCACATGGCTTCATTCATGGCCGGCGCCATGAGAAGCGGCGCTTTCGTGGCCATCACCACGGTTGAAAGGACATCATCAGCTATGCCGTGGGCGATTTTCCCGATGATATTTGCCGTGGCCGGGGCAATGAGGAGCACCTGCGCCCGCTGCGCGAGTGAGATATGGCCGATCTCTTGCTCCTCATACAGCTTGAAGAGCTCGGTAAAGACCGCGTTGCCGGACAGGGTCTGCAGCGTTAGCGGGGTGATGAATTCCCGTGCGCTGCGGGTCATGATGACATGCACCCGGGCGCCGCGCTTCACCAGCTCCCTGACCAGCTCGGCTGATTTATAGGCCGCAATCCCGCCGGTGATTCCCAGGACTATTTCTTTTCCTTGCATCATCATAGGCACTCCCCGTTAGTTTCGTTCCCGCTCGTTGATAAGGCGAATGCCCCTGCGGACGTAGTCGATGCCCGAAATAATGGTGAACAGGCCGGTTATCCAGTACACCAGGTGCAGGGGTATGTATTTATTCTGCATTACCTGAAACAAGAGAGTCAACCCGATGGTCAGGAGCTGCAGCGTGGTGGTGCATTTGCTGATAATGGTGGGATTAATAGAAATTGAAAATGAATTAACCAGGAGCACCAGAATTCCTCCCAGGATAATAACATCTCTGCTGATGACCAGTATCGACAGCCACACCGGCATCAGCTTGAGAATAGAGAAGGCAACAAAGGAGCTGCTCAGCAGCAGCTTGTCGGCAATCGGGTCAAGATACGCCCCCAGGGTCGTTTTTTGTTTAAAGGTCCGTGCCAGGAAGCCGTCCAGCGCATCAGTTACCCCGGCGCAGACAAAGAGCAGCAGGGCCAGGGGATAAAACCCATAGGACAGCAGGATGATAAACAGGGGTATAGAGAGAATGCGCAGTATGGTTAAAAAATTTGGAATATTCATAAGACCGCGTTGCGTAAGGTTACCGGGGAAGCATCTGCAGTTTATCGACAATCTGCTCGAGGATCTGCCGGGAGGCCTTGTCAATGGCGTTTCGACAGGCAAGGTTTTCATCAGCATTGACCCCAAGACCATAGCCGGCAGCGCTCACCAGCACCTTGTGGTCTTTCACGCTCACGGTCTGCGCCTTGAAATTACACTGGAACGCGCTGAATGACGACGACTCGGTTATCTTGCTGCGCTCGAGGTCCGTTCTTCCCACGATAACAAGATCTGCCCCGCACTGGGCGCCCAGCCGGCACAGGCTGTCAAGATCAGGTTCCAGGCTCTGCGCAAACCCTGCCGGCGGGAACTCCTTCACTCCCAGAGAAGGATCCAGTACCGTAAAACCTTTTTCCGCACATCGGTCTTTCAGCCGCAGCTCGCTTTCCGGCACCGCCGGCGCTGCCGACCACCAGTAGCTGTATTCTTTTGCAGCAGGGGCCTTTTCCGCTATCATGAGAAGTACTTTGAACGGCGTTTTAGGCGCGCTGCCCTTGTCCAGCGCGTCAAGGTCTTTTTTGATCAGTTCCTGCTGCACCAGAGCCTGAATGATTATCTGGTAGGTGTCAAAGGCCGTATTCTCATAGAGAATTTTAAAGCTTTGAATATAGGTCGCGGATTTGTCAAAAAAATTCTTTTTCAGCATCAGGAAACTGCTGCCCATGGTTTCCAGGGGAACCAGCGCTGAGACTGCTTCCATGACCGCTTTACCCTGCGCATCCAGGAGGGCCTGCTGCCGGGCGGTCTCAACATCAGCAGCAGTGATACGGGCCATTCCCCGGCCGATAAAGCCGTCCGGGACAGGAGTTTCCTGGGCGCAGGACACTGCAGCATAAACTACAAGGGCTGCGGTGAGCGCAGTAAGAACGGGTACTGTATGGCTGTGATTCATTAACATCTTCCGCTCGCATGTTTTTTTCTGAACGGCGGTATGGAAAACCGCCGCAAAGACTGGGCTACTGCATAATCAAGCTGTGCCTCAAGGAGCACGTCCGCTCCCCGGTATTCGGTGTGCAGCACGGTCCCATTTTTATAGATCCGATCAATGGCGCTGCCCTCTGCAAGCGGCAGCCGCAAGCAGACTCGCGGCATCCTCCTGGTCATCCAGCTGTTTATATATGCTATGAGGTCCTCAATGCCGGCGCCGGTTCGTGCCGAGATGGCGACCGCCGGCTCCAGCCGCCGCTGCCACAGGCGAAGTAACCCCGGCTCCGGCACCCGGTCAATTTTATTGAGCACATACAGGGTATCCTTTTCCTGAATCCCGATCTCCTGCAGTACCGCGTTTACCGACGCAACCTGCTCTTCAACAAACGGGCTGCTGATATCAACAACAAGGAGCAGCAGCGATGCTTCCGCCACCTCTTCCAGCGTTGCCTTGAATGCTGCTATGAGCTGGTGCGGAAGCTTCCTGATAAACCCGACGGTATCCGAGAGCAGGACCTTACCCGCTCCTTGCATCCGGCGGATGGTCGGGTCAAGCGTGGAGAAGAGCCGGTCTTCCGCAACAACCCCCGCGTGTGAAAGCCTGTTGAGAAGGGTTGATTTGCCGGCATTGGTGTAGCCGATGAGAGCGGCAAGGTACTGCCCGTGAAATTTTCGTGAACGCCGCTGGGTGCTGCGAACGTTTCGTATCTGTTCCAGGTCCTTTTTCAGCCGGGACATGCGCCCCTTGATTTTTCGCCGGTCCATTTCAAGTTTTGTTTCGCCGGGGCCCCGCGTGCCGATACCGCCGCCGAGCCGGGACAGCGCAATGCCCTTACCGCCGAGACGGGGCAGGAGATATGAGAGCTGTGCCAGTTCAACCTGGAGTTTGCCCTCCCGGGAGCGGGCCCGCTGGGCAAAAATATCAAGTATCAGGCCGGTTCGGTCTATGACGGTGACGCCGAGGGAGTCCTCAAGATTTCGCTGCTGGGCCGGCGACAGGTCATCATCAAAAATTACCAGGTTGGCGCTGCGCTCTTGAAGCAGCTGCTCAACGTCTGCAACCTTGCCGCGGCCAATAAAAAAAGCAGGATCTATTCCCTTCACGTCCTGCGTAATTCTTCCTGCCACGCGCGCGCCGGCTGACTCCGCCAGGCTTTCCAGCTCATCAAGCGAATCAGCTTTCATCTGCCCGGTGAGCGGTTTTTTTTTCAGCCCAACCAGAATCGCCTTTTCCTGTTCCACGGAATTTATACTCAAGTGCGCCTGTTTCTCCTCCTGCGCTAACATCTTATTTCTAAGTATGGATTGCCTCGTCTTGCCGATATATCAGGACTCGCAATGAATAGAAAACAGGCTCCGGAAACAGACCTGGTCATTGCCAGGGAAGTGAAGCAATCCGTTATTGTGGACAACGATGCGCTTATATTGAATAATAGGTTAATTTATCTCCGGTTTCAAGAAGTTTTTCATTTTGATTGCTGCCTCATCGCGTGCGTCCGGCAACATGATCCATGCAATGTCCGGGTCATGGCGAAACCAGGTCAATTGCCGTTTGGCAAAGCGCTTGGTGTCGCGTTTCATCTCGCGCACAGCTTCTTCCCAGGACCGGTGTCCCTCGATAAACGCCGCCATCTGCTTGTAGCCGATGCTCTGCAGGGGTTTAAGAGAAGAAGTATAGCCCCGTGCTAACACCGATTGCACCTCTTCCCGCAGCCCCTCCCCTATCATTCGCTCGACCCGCTCCTCGATGCGATGGTACAACTCGCTGCGGTCCCGCATGAGGCCGATTTTCAGGACGTTATAGGGCGTGTCGTCAAACGCATGGGCCTGCTGGTGCCGGGAAATCGGCGCGCCGGTCAGATAGAGTACTTCCAACGCACGAATAATTCGCACCACGTCATGGGGATTGATTTTTTGCGCTGACAGCGGGTCCTGTTCCTGAAGAAGTTTGTATAACGATTCCTTTCCTCCCTGTTCTGCCGTGTGCCGCAATGCTGTGCGCAACTCCTCGCTTTTTTCGGGAGCAGTAAACAGCCCTCTGGTGAGGGCCCTGATATAGAGTCCGGTCCCTCCCACCACCAGGGGTATCAAGCCCCGCGCGGTAATATCAGCAATGGCTTGCCGAGCCCGCGCCATAAATTGCGCGGCGCTGAAATCCTCATCGGGGTTTACAATCGACAGGAGATGGTGGGGAACGATTTCCTGCTGGGCCGGCGTTGGCTTGGAAGTTCCGATGTCAAGATACCGGTAGACCTGCATGGAATCGGCGTTGATGATTTCCAGCGGAAATGTTTTCGCAAGCGCGAGGGCTGCGTCAGTTTTTCCGACGCCGGTAGGGCCCTGGATGATGACTATCTGCGGTTTTTTTATTGACGGTTACCTTTGTGTAAATACAATTAAACCGAGACTGGAAGGTCTATCTGCGTGTTATTTTTCTCATTAATGAAGGTAAACTTGAGCTGTTCCATAATGTCAAGCTGCTCATTTGCGTTCAACAATTCAATCCCATAAACCTTACCATCAGGAGAAAGATCAATATTCATTTCATCAGTGATTCGGATCGTCTCAATGTCAGTTCCCTTTTCGCGCAAGTGGATGTACGCTATATTGTATGTGGGGTCATAGCTGATCTTCATATTTTACCTCTTTAAAAATACTTTGTTATAACTGTAATTATAATCCAGTTTTCCTGGTCTTGTACAGCATATACTTCCACCTGCTTTGTGTGGTATTCTTTCCCCCTCCAGTTGCCTTGAAAGGGGAAATTATGCCTGAACCCGGTCCTGCCGAAATGCCCGACGCGGTTGTATTTGCTTTTAAAGTACTGGGCATAGGAAAGATTGATGCCCTTCATTATTTCTGAAAGTCTTCCGCCGTGCGGGGTTGGTTCAAGCACCAGGTGGACATGATTGCGCATCAGGACAAGCACCGGAACAGTGTAAAACAACCCTATTGATATTTCAAGACAATCCTGATAAAAACTTGTAAAGCACATCTACATAAAATTTCCCGTCATTATGATCAGTAATCCCAATAAAATTCTCATTATCCGCCTGAGCGCTATCGGCGATGTGCTGCGGGCGCTCCCGGTTCTGCGCACCATAAAGCAGAACTTCCCGCGCTCCCACATTGCCTGGGCCGTGGCAGAGTCAGCGCAAGACCTGCTGCTCCATCATCCTGATGTTAATGAAGTTATTGTTGTTCCCCTGGCCGCGTGGCGCAGCCTGCTCAGATCAGGCCACGTAATCAGAGCGATTGGTGAAGTTGCCGCTTTCATCAAAAGCATCAAGGCCCGGCAGTTTGACCTCACCATCGATTTTCACGGGCTGCTGAAAAGCGGGCTGATAAGCTATCTGAGCGGTGCGCCGGTGCGCGTCAGCTTTACCCGGGAGTTTACCAAGGAGCTCAATTTTCTCTTCAACAACTGCCGGTTTCCGCTGGAAACAGATAAAATCAGCCGCATTGAGCGGAACTTCATGCTCCTGCAGAAGATGGGGCTGAAGATTATTGATGATTATCCGGTGATACCAGTCAGCGAGTATGACCGGGCAGCGGTCAGAACCTTTTTCCGACAGAGCCACATTGACCTTTCCCGGCCGCTCGTTGTTATGCATCCGGGCACCAGCCCGAAAACCCTCTACAAGCGCTGGGAGCCCCACCGCTATGCCGTGGTCGCCGACCAGCTCATTGAAGATTATGCCGCACAGATCATATTTACCTGGGGCGGCAGCGAGCTTGCAACCGTGCAGGAGATTACCGCCGTGATGAAATACCGGGCCCACGTTGCCTGCGAGACCAAAAGCCTCGGCCAGCTGGCCGAGATTTTCCGGCACTGCGATCTCTATGTGGGCGGCGACACCGGGCCCATGCATCTGGCGGCCTTTATGAAGGTGCCGGTGGTGGCAATCTTCGGCCCCACCGACTATATCGTGAATGCACCCTACAAAAAGACCAAGCACATCATCATCCGCAAGGAGATTGCCTGCAGCCCCTGCCGGGTACGGGACTGTAAAAAGCGCGACTGCATGAAAGCCATTCAGGATGAGGACGTGATTCAGGCCGCGCGCCTCATTCTCAATGCGGGAAGGAGCCGGCACGATGCTCCCCCGCCGGAAGCCCTGACCAACAACAACTGGTAGACATATCCTTATTCTTATTCCGGAAACAACCACGATGTGTGCAGCGACGATATCGGCAACAATCATAACCTATAATGAAGAAAAAAATGTCGGCGCGTGTCTGGAAAGCATTGCCTGGGTCGATGAAATTATTGTGGTTGATTCGATGAGCACTGACCGGACCGTTGACATCTGCCGCGGCTACACGCAAAAAGTGATTCAGCGGCCGTGGCCCGGGCATGTTCTGCAGAAGCAGTTTGCCCTTGAGCAGGCAACCGGCGACTGGATATTGAGCCTTGATGCTGACGAGCGGCTCTCCCCTGAAGCGCGCCAGGAGATTACCACGGAGCTGGGCAGCGTGCCCCCTGACATCGACGGCTTCATGTTCCCCCGCCATTCCTTTTATCTTGGCCGCTGGATCAATCATGGCGGCTGGTACCCTGACTATAAGCTGCGGCTTGTGCGAAAGGGAAAAGGCAGCTGGGGCGGCACAGACCCCCATGATAAATTAGAGGTGGAGGGAAAGACCGGAACGCTCAAGAGCGATATTCTCCACTATGTGTACCGCAACCTCTCCCACCAGCTCGCAACCGTTGACTCGTTTTCCGCCATCACGGCGCGGCAGTGGCAGGAACAGGGCAGAACATTTCGCCTGCTGCCGCTTCTGGTGCGGCCGCCGCTGAAATTTTTTGAATGCTATTTCTGGAAAAAAGGCTTCCTTGACGGCCTGCCCGGTTTTATCATTGCGGTAGCCTCTTCCTTCTATGTATTCCTGAAATACGCCAAGCTCTGGGAAGAAGAGCACCGCTCGGCTTCTGACGCATAGGCCCATGACCATTCATTCATCACTCGCTGCAGCGCACCCCTCATTCACCGCATTCAGGAAAAATAACACTTCCTGGACCATGCGCGCGGATGTTATTTCAGTACTGCCCGAAAACCTCCTGTCGTTATTACATCACTCTGAACAGCATCCGGGGCTCTCCCTGCTCCGGGAGAATAACGTGCGCGCTTCTTTTTTTCTGAAGCTTCCCCAGGGCGGAGAACTCTTCATCAAGCGCTACAAGGTGCGGGGTTTGCCGGACATAATTAAATATATGCTGCTGCCGTCAAAGGCGGCCGCAGAGTGGAGAACACTTCGGCGCTGCGCTGAGAGCGGGCTGCCGGTGCCCCGCCCGGTTGCCATGGCAGAAAAAAAGAGCGGCCTGGCGCTGGAAGACAGCTGCCTGGTTGTTGAAGCCCTCACTGACGCGCTGCCGCTGAACGACTATTTTGCGCGCATGTTGCCGGCGCTCGCGCCTGCGGCTGCCCGGCAGATGCGGACGTCTCTGGCAACAACGCTGGCGCATCTCGCGCACGAGGTCCATGGCAAGGGAATATTTTACCGGGACCTCCATGCCGGAAACATTCTCATCCGGGCAGATGCTGCTGGAGCGTATGAGCTGTTTCTCATCGACCTGCACCGGGCGCTCTTTCCGGTCCGGCTTATGCAGTGGATGAAGGTGCGGGACCTGGCCCAGCTCTGCAACTCTCTTCCTGAATCCGCCGTGGACCGGGATATCTTCCTGCGGGAGTATTGCCGTGAAGCGCGGTGCGATGCAACAGCTTTTCGTTCATCAATTGCAGCTGCATCCCGCAACATGGCGGCGCGACGGCTGAAGAGCCGCGGTAAACGCTGCACGAAAAACAGCACCACCTTTGAGGTATACGAGAGCGTTCGGGAACGGTACTGCGGCCGCCGAGATTTTGGCAGGGCAGCGAGCAGGATCGCCATTGAAGAGCACCATGGGGCAGTTGCGCACCATCAGGCGCAGATACTCAAACAGTCAAAAAATTCCGTCATCACCTTCCATAAAAAATCAAGCGGCCTGCCCGCGGATGCCTGCGTCAAGCATTACCAGTATCGCGGCATCAGGTATGTCCTGAAAAGCCTGTTCGCCAAAACCCGGGCGCGAAAAAGCTGGATCGCGGGAAACGCTTTCCTGGTGCGGGGCATCAGCACCCCCCTGCCGCAGGCGCTGGTGGAGCGAAAGTTCGGGCCGCTGGTGACTGAGAGCTTTCTTATAACGCAGTGGCTTGCAGGCGCCCGGGAGCTGAACGACTACGTCACCCACCTTGATCAGAAGAGCGTTTCTCCTGCTGTTAAAGATGCGTTTATTAAATCCCTCGCCGAAACAGTACGGGACCTGCATGAAAAGGGCGTGTATCACGCGGACCTGAAGTCCACCAACATCCTGGTGCAGGAGCAGGCAGATTCAGCCTGGCGCTTCAGCTTTATTGACCTCGACCGGGTAACATGTAAAGATACCCTTTCATTTTATGAGCGGGCCAATAACCTCGCGCAGATAAATGCTTCGGTAGCACGTTTGGTCACTGCAAAAGAGCGCTTGAAATTTTTCTTTGTTTACGCTAAAGGAACTGAGCTTTTTAGAGAGCGGAAAAAATATTACCAGGAAATTTTAAAGATCAGCCGCGCCAAGAACACCGCGCCTTTTGGCGTAATCTTTTCAGACCGTTAAAACCGCAGAGCGCGCTCATCGCCAGTCCCCCGCGTTCCCCTTTCGAGGGAGGCTCTTTTTCCTCCCCCTTGGCAAGGGGGAGCAAGAGGGGGTTTTATTATAGATGGATAATAACCTTCATGAAAATACTGCACATATTCAGCAACTGGAAATGGACCGGACCGGCAGAGCACGCGCTGAACACCGCCGTCATGCTCAAGCGCGCGGGGCACGAGGTGACGTTTGCCTGCGCAGCGCCGCCCGCGGAAGCGCCCGAATCCCTTGCCGCGGCAGCCATAAAGGCCGGGATCATCCCGGTCACCGCGTTTGCCCTCAACAAGCATTTCAACCTTTCGGACAACTGCTCAGATGTATTCCGGCTGCGGACGTTTCTTAAGAAAGGGAAGTTTGACCTGATCCACACCCACATGACCAACGATCATCTTCTGGCAGGATTTGCTGCCAGGCTCATAAAAGGGGAAATCCCGATTGTCCGCACCTGCTATGACGGGACCGGCATCAGGAGAACGCTGAAAAACCGGCTCCTGCTGTCAGCGATGACCGACGGCCTGATAACCATCTCTGACAGCACCCGCAGGCAGATCATGAGCCATTATTCAGTGCCGGCAAAAAGGATCTGGAAAGTGCACGTCCCGGTAGACCTTGCTCGGTTCAATCCTCAGGCGGTAGAGAACTGCCGGGCGCAGTACCGGCTCTCAAATGATGACATTGTGGGCGGGATTGTGGCGCGGGTGCAGAAGCACCGGCGCTTCGGCGTGCTGCTGGAGGCGCTGGCGATAGTGCTGCGGGAGTTCCCCCAGCTGAAATTCATGATTATCGGCCGCGGCACCCACATAGAGGAGATAGCCATAAAGCCTTCGATGAAAATGGGCATCCGGCCCAATCTCATCTTTACCGGCTATAAGGCTGAGGACTTCCGCGAAACCCTTGCCTGCCTCAACTTTAAAGTTTTCCTGGTGCCGGGGAGCGACGGCGCCTGCCGCGCGGTGCGCGAGGCAATGGCGCTGGGCATCCCGGTGATTGCAGCCAACAGGGGCATGCTGCCGGAGATTGTTGAAAACAACCGTGAAGGCCTGATTATTGAGGACCGCCCCGAGAACCTGGCAGACGCAATAATGACTCTTGTTGAAAATCCCGGCATCCGCCAGGCGATGGGGCAGAATGCCCTGGAAAAAGCCCGGGGGGAATTTGATCTGGAGACGCAGGCCAAAAAGATCGAGCAGATATATCAGGAGGTCAAAAGGCATTGACCCCGGCCATTACCCGATTCACCGCTGAGAGCGCAGAGTTCGCTGAGAATTATCTATTGCCTGTTGCCTCTCGCCTTTTTCCATTCCGCAATCTGCAATTTCTTTGTGCCTTTGTGCCTTCTGCCTCTGTGCCTTTCTTTTCTCTGAAGGGGCGGCCGGTGTCCACATCAGGAAATAGTAGTAACAATACAATTTCACTATAGGGAAAAGTCAAACCTCTGTCAGCTTGTGTGCTGATGGGGGTTTTTTATAAACTGGAGGTCACAAAAGAAAAAGGTTGAAGCGCAGCATAGCTGATAATTCAAGACCCTTTATCTTCGCGAAACCCCTGTCAGTTTACGGGAGTATTTCGAGGGCGGTTTTCAGGAAGCAAAAGAACTGTAATATTATTAAGGTGGGTTTATGAAAACAACAAAAAGGGGGTTATATATTCTCGTAGTCCTTATTATCTCAACCATGGTCGTTTCT
>JAPLIX010000228.1:0-3716 GCA_026388865.1 Pseudomonadota bacterium
ACGGCTATTACTATGCTGCACACTGACACACTGCATGAGAGAGGATTCAAAGCTGACTCTCTTGACCAACAGGTCTTACAGAAATTACGGGAGCGCGCCCGTCTCTCGCGAGGCGACATTCTCAAAATGACAACCCTGGCCGGATGCGGTCACCCCGGCGGCTCCCTGTCTTCTATTGATATGTATCTCACCCTCTATGCTGAAGCCAGCGTGTTCCCGGACGATCCCGGCCACCCCGACCGCGACCGCATCGTCATCAGCAACGGGCATACTTCACCCGGTGTTTATGCAGCCCTCGGCAGAAGTGGCTTTTTTAACATTCATGACGCCATCAGCGGCTTTCGTCAAACCGGCAGCATTTTTGAAGGCCATGTGGAGCGTTCCGTGCCCGGCATTGAATGGGGCACCGGCAATCTGGGACAGGGCCTTTCGGTTGGCTGCGGGTTTGCGCTTGCCGCGCTGCTTAATAATAAAAAGTATCACACCTTTGTCTTCATGGGTGACGGCGAGCAGCAGAAGGGGCAAATTTCCGAGGCCCGGCGCTTTGCCGCAAAGTATCAGCTGCATAACCTCACGGTCATTATTGACAACAACAACCTGCAGATCAGCGGGCACATCCATGACGTCATGCCGCAGAATATAAAAGAGAACTTCCTTTCAGACGGCTGGCAGGTTCTTGAAATTGACGGGCACGACTTCAATGAAATATATCAGGCCCTGTATGCTGCGGTACACAATCAGTCCGCTCCCGTTGCCATCATAGCCCGGACCATCATGGGTAAGGGCATTTCCTTTATGGAGAACAGGGAGCTCTATCACGGTGTTGCTCTCACCAGAGATCAACTCGCTCAGGCTTTGCTGGAGCTGTCTTTAGACAATGACCTGAGCTTCTATGAAAAACGCCGCACAGATCAGAGCACCGTGCCTGTCAGCACCCCATCAGCACCAACCCTGAGTAATGTAGTGACGGGAGAGCCAGCTCTGTATGGAAAAGATGACAAGCTCGACAACAGGAGCGCATTCGGCACCGCCCTTAAAGACCTGACCCGCCTTAACTGCGAACGGATTGAAAGCCCGCCCTTTGCGGTCTTTGACTGTGACCTGGCCGGGTCTGTCAAAACCGATGGCTTTAAGAACATCTGCCCCCGCAATTTTTTTCAGAGCGGCATCCAGGAACACAACACCGCAACCATAGCCGGAGCGCTTTCCATTGAAGGGGTGATTACATTCTTTGCCGACTTTGGTGTTTTTGGCACCTGTGAGACCTATAACCAGCACCGCCTGAATGACATTAACCATGCAAACTTAAAGCTGGTCTGCACTCATCTCGGGCTTGATGTAGGTGAAGATGGCAAGACCCACCAGTGCATTGACTACATTGGACTGTTCCTGAATCTATGACAAAAACCTGCGGCAACTTCCTGCTCGGCATGGGCCGTTCTAAAATACCGGTAATCGTGAGGGAAGACGGCTCACCGTTTTTTGACCGCGCCTATCACTTTGAATATGGCGGCGTTGATGTAGTGCGGGAAGGAACCGCAGCTGTTATCATAACCTGCGGCGTTATGCTTCATCGCGCCGTCAGAGCGTGGGAGCTGCTGCAGCAGAAGGGCATCAGCGTGCAGGTGCTCAATGTCTGCTGCCCGCGGGATATTCCCGTATCAGTGCTGAGCGACGCAGCTGGAACGGGAATTATTATTACCTACGAGGACCATAACGTAAAAACCGGGCTCGGCAGCATTGTTGCTAACGGGCTTATGGAGAACCGCATTCCGTGTCGTTTGCGCAAGCTCGGCATCTCTAACTACTGCTATTCCGGCCCTACCAGCGAGCTGTTTAAAGCAAGCGGGCTTGATGTGGAGGGCCTGATGCGGGCAGTGGAAGAGGAAATAAACACGAAGCACTAAAATCTAAATGCTAATCAATGTCAAATGACAAAAACCAAATTTCAAATAAAATCCAAATTTCGCAATGCCATATTCATTATGCCATTAGTCATTGGGATTTTGACATTTATTTTGCATTTGAGCTTTGTAATTTGAACTTTGTATTTGATTAGAATTTAGAAATTTAATATTCAGATTTATAAACGAGGTATTTAATTAATGTTTGAGATATTATCCAAGGGCTTCAATCAGGCTCGCGATCGCCTGCAGGGACGTATTGAGCTTACCGAAGCAAATCTGGAAGATGCCCTGCGGGATATCAGGGTTTCCCTGCTCGAGGCAGATGTCAATTATAATGTGGTTAAAAATTTCATCGTGCACGTTAAGGAGAAAGCGCTCGGTGAAGTTATTGAAACCAAAGTGTCCTACAAGGGTCAGAAGCTTAAGGCAACCCCGGAAGACCATTTTATAAATATCTGCTACGAAGAGCTGGTGTCCCTGATGGGCCCGGTTGACACCAGCATAAAGCGGGGCCCCCAGCCGGTTTCATCGATTATGCTGGTCGGCCTGCAGGGCTCCGGCAAGACCACCACTGCCGGCAAGCTCGCCCGCTTCCTTGAAGCACAGGAGAAAAAGCCCCTGCTGGTTGCCGCAGATCCGTATCGGCCTGCAGCAGTGGAGCAGCTCAGGGTAATTGGCAGCTCTCTTAACCTGCCGGTATTTTTCAAGGACGGTACGCCTCCTCCCGAGCTGTGCCGTCAGGCTATTGCATACGCCCGCGAAAGTGGCTGTGATACCGCAATCTTTGATACCGCAGGACGCCTGGCGATTGATGACTCTTTGATGATGGAGCTTGAAGATATCGTCAAAAGCACCAGGCCGGAAAACATCTTCCTGGTGTGCGATGCCATGATCGGTCAGGATTCGGTGAAGACCGCGCAGGAGTTTAACCGCCGCCTTGACCTGTCGGGCTTTATTCTTACCAAGCTTGACGGTGATGCCAGGGGCGGCGCTGCCCTCTCTATTAAAGAACTTACCGGCAAACCGGTCAAATTTCTCGGGATGGGCGAGTCCCTGGACAAACTCGAGGAGTTCCGTCCTGAAGGCCTTGCATCGCGCATTCTTGGATTTGGTGATGTTGTCGGCCTGATGCAGGACTTTGAGCGAGTGGTTGACGAAAAGAAGGCTGAAGAAGATGCCATGCGCATGCTTAAAGGCGCCTTCACCCTGAACGATTTTCTGGAACAGCTTCAGTCAATAAAAAAAATGGGGTCTCTTTCAGACCTCATGGAAAAGATTCCCGGCTTTTCACAGTTAACCAAGGGGGCATCAGTTGATGATCGTGAGCTGGTAAAAGTTGAATCGATCATAAACTCCATGACCACCAAGGAGCGGCAGCAGCCAACTATTCTGAATGAAAGCCGCGTAACCCGTATCTCCAAAGGAAGCGGCCGTACCCGCCGGGATGTTCATGACCTGATGAAGCGCTTTAACATGATGCGCGATGTGATGAAAAAAATCGGTGGCGGTGGACTGTTGAGCCGCATCCCCGGCCTTAACAAGATTCCGGGCATCGGCGCGGCCTTCAATCCCTCGGAACTGATGGGAGCAGGGCTTCCTGCACTCAACCAGGGCGCCGCAGGGGGAACCCGCAGCGTTTCCTCTTCAGACCGCAAGAAGCAGAAAGCCAAGCGCAAGCAGGCAAAAAAGGACCGGAAGAAGAGCAAGAGAAGATAACTATAAGGGTCCAAGAAGTCAAGGGGTCTAATGGCTAAGGGTCCCAGGGGCCGAGGGTTCGAGTGTAAAATAATAAAATCATTACCTTGGAAC
>JAPLIX010000228.1:3746-7687 GCA_026388865.1 Pseudomonadota bacterium
AAGAAGATGTACAAAACAATAATGGACGACCATTTCCCCGATACCATGACCATCACCTTCGGGGACCAGACCCTGGTATATAAAAAGAGAACCTGGAAGATTGCAGAAGACAGCGGCGAGGTTATTGAAAAGGGCCTCCGCTATGGCGAAAATCCGGGCCAGGAAGCTGCCCTGTATGAACTGGTAAACGGCAATCTCTCTCTTGGCAAATGTCAGTTCATTGCTTCCGGCAAAGGTCTGGTCAGCGCCATCACCGAGGAAGACATGATTCAGGCCGGCAAGCACCCCGGTAAAACAAATTTCACCGATGCTGATAACGCGATGAACATCATGAAATATTTAACCAGAAAGCCGTGTGCCATCATCGTTAAGCACAATAACCCCTGCGGCGCCGCCTATGGCAGCACCCTGGTCGATGCTTTCCAGCGCGCCAACATGGCTGACCGCATTGCCGCGTTTGGCGGATGCGCTGCTTTTAACCGTGCCCTTGACAGGGCAACCGCTGAAGCAGTGAGCGAAAATTACCTGGAAGTGGTTGTTGCCCCTGAATTTGAGGAAGGCGCAGTGGACATCCTGAAAAAGCGAAAAAATCTCAGGATTATCAGGATAAACAATATGGATAAGCTTGAGCAGTACCGCAACACCCGCTTTGTTGAATTCAAGTCCCTTATTGACGGCGGTCTTATTGTCCAGCAGTCACAATTGAACGCGGTCAATGCAAAGGATGACCTGAAGCCGGCCGCAGCGGAATTCAAGGGCAAACAGTATAAAATAGACCGCATGCCAACAGAGAAAGAGTATGAAGACCTGCTGTTCGGCTGGAATGTGGAGCTTGGCGTAACGTCCAATTCTGTATTATATATTAAAGATGAGTGCACCGTTGGTATCGGTACCGGCGAGCAGGACCGAGTAGGTGTTGCTGAAATAGCCATTTTCAAGGCCTACACCAAGTACGCGGACGCGCTCTGCTTTAAAAAACATGGCATCCCCTACAAGACACTTGAGCTTGAGATTGCAGCAGGCAAGCGCTCTTCGGCATTTAAAGATGAGATTGACGGGGAAACAAAAAAGGCCCATGGCGGCCTCATTGATTCCATCATGGTTTCTGATGCGTTCTTCCCCTTCCGCGATGGTGTTGATGTCGGCATCAAGGAGGGCGTCACCGCCATTGTGCAGCCCGGCGGATCGGACCGCGACTTTGAATCCATCGAGGCATGCAACGAGGCAAAGCCGCCCGTTGCCATGGTGTACACAGGACAGCGGGTGTTTAAACACTGATAAAATAAAATCCTAAATTCTAAATACTAAATTCTAAACAGTATTTAATGTTTCAAAATGCAAAATCCTAAACAGTCGACTTTGTATTTAGATATTTGGATTTATTTAGTATTTAAGGGCACCTCTAAAAATTCATTTTTTGAAGATCAAATTCAGTTTGTTAATTTTTGAAGCACTATTTTTTGATATGTGGCGAATATTTTTTAAAAATAGTATTCTCATAGCATCGTGTACCGCCTTGCATAATGCCTTCAAAGCGGCTTTTATGCCCGTGCCGGCGCACTTATCCTGTTGTTGCCAGCATCCCGTAACGGTTGATATTATAGGCAAGATTGCGCAGCCCTATCTTTACCCTGGCTCGTATCATGCCAATACAGCGCAGGATAAGATTCCCCGCCACCATAGCCTGTACCCCAAACACATGCTCAATTCGCGACCGTATCTTTGCCCGCGTCCTGTTTCCCTGCTGCTCCCACTTGGTCAGTTTGTGGTTTTTGCAACCCTTGCGTTGCACATGCTCTCGAAAGCCCAGTTCTTCAAGCCGCTGTATCGACTCCTCCGACCGGTAGGCCGAATCAGCATACACATCACGGCTACTATTGTTTTCATCCAAAAGATCTTCAAATACCTGGCTGTCATGTACGGCTGCATCAGTCACTGCATAGCCCCGGACAAACTTGTGCTTTACGTCAACCGTGACATGATTCTTATACCCATAGTAGGTTTTGCCGTTCTTTTTGGTCCAGCGGGCATCAACATCTTTTTGCCGCTTCTTTGCCTCCTGCCAGTCCTCCGGCGTTTTGCCTTCTTTGATCTGGCTGTTTTCTTCACGGCTGTTACGCTGCCGTGGTGCCGCCACGATACTGGCATCAATTATCTGTCCCCGTTTGGCTGCATAGCCGTTGTCTGCAAGAAAATCTTCAAACTGCTTGAACAGAGTTTCAATACGGCCTGCAGCCTTCAGCTGTTCACGAAACAGCCAGATGGTCTTGGCATCAGGCACCGGGTCTCCCGCATGCAACCCCAGAAACCGCATGAAGGACATGCGGTCCAGTATCTGGTATTCCATGGCCTCGTCAGAAAGATTATACAACGATTGCAGTATCAGTATCTTAAACATCAGCACCGCATCATAGGGCTTTGCCCCGGCAGTGCTTTTTCTCTGCTTGTCCCGGACCGCCTCAAGCTCTGCGCGAAACATCTGCCAGTTGACAGCACTATTAAGCTTCAGCAACGGGTCTTTTGTTTTATCAAGCTTTTCAAAACGATTCTGCCAATCAAAAAATCCGGGCTGCATCATTTGCCTCCTTATTTTATAGGGGTTAGAGTCACCTTGTGTAATAAAAACTATATCAGATGCTCTCTATGATGTGTACCGGTTTTTAAATTGATTTTTAGAGGAACCCTTAAAAATTAGAGTTTAGATTTTTTTGAGTGGGTATTAATTAGTTTAGGACGTAGAGTTTATAATTTATTATGTAAGGTTAGGCTTTGTCTGCTAAAGGACTTTTATCTCTCTCTCAGATTTACCGCAAATTCATCTGGACCGGCCTTGCTCTTATGGCTGTGCTGCTCGCCGGGACCATCGGCTACCGCATCATTTCACGGGGCAATTCAACGCTTATCGACTGCCTCTACATGACGTTAACCACCATCACCACCATCGGCTTCGGAGAAATAGTTGATCTCAGCGATACCGCAACGGGCAGAATTTTTACTATGTTCCTTGCGCTCTGCGGCATCGGCATCATAACCTACACCCTTTCAAATCTCACAGCTTTTATAGTTGAGGGCAGCCTTAATGAAGCGTTTTTGAGGAGAAAAATGGAAAAATTAATCAGAAAATTAAGCGATCATTTTATTGTCTGCGGCATTGACGGTGTCGGCCATTATATAATTAATGAACTCTATGAGACCAAACGCCTGCATGTTATCGTTGATACCAGCAGGCAGAACATTGAAAAGTTTCTTCATGATTATCATGAAGACTTTTTTATTGTCGGTGATGCAACCGATAATGACACTCTTCTTGAAGCAGGCATCATGAACGCCAGCGGGCTTTTTGCGGTAACGGGTGATGACAACAATAATCTGGTCATAAGCATCACGGCCAAACAGCTTAATCCGTCCGTTAAAGTCATCGCTTGCTGCTATGATTTAAAAAATATGGATAAAATTAAAAAAGCCGGCGCTGATGCGGTAATCTCCCCCACTTTTATCGGCGGCCTGCGGATGGCATCGGAAATGATCCGTCCCGCTGTAGTATCATTCCTGGACATCATGCTGCGGGATAAAAAGAAGAATCTGCGCATCGAGGAAATTGCCGTGCCTGACTCCTACAGCGGGCAGCCGCTTTCCGTAAAAAAAAAAAAAAAATACCCCGACACCCTGCTTCTGGCGGTGAAGATAAAAAATGAGTGGATATTTAATCCTTCACGGCAGCACGTCTTTACCCCCGGAACCACGCTTATCATGATGACCACGCCGGAAGACCGAGAAGCGATAGAACGTCAGTTAAGATAATAATCGAGTAGGAGGCAGGTGATTAGTTCACCTGCCGTCCTCTCACACCACCGTACGTGCCGTTCGGCATACGGCGGTTCGTAAAGAATTAAGATCTGCCGTAGACAACTGAAACACCTGTAAGACCTACGTTTCGGAAG
>JAPLIX010000179.1 GCA_026388865.1 Pseudomonadota bacterium
CAAAGCTCAATCTGAAAGCTGGCAGGAAGAGATAGCTTTACAAAAAAGCTCTCAATGGGGTCGCCCTTTACAATAATGATTTGTTTAGGCCAATAATTTTTCTTGTCATAGGCCTTTTGAAGAAAAGCTTTCAATTGCTTTGGGGGCAATCCTTCAGCAAGCGTGGCTTCACTATTGAGAAGTTCTCCAGACGGAAGTTCCATCAACATATACACATCTGCTGATTTATCTGCAATCTGAGTATCAAGGATAAAAAATCAGCCATGATTTTTTTGGGGTGAAGTCTTGGTATTGGAGTTTTTTCATAGACAGTTCTCTTTTACGGGGTCTTGTGTGAAAATGTTTCTTAAACTTTTGGGCTGCATGGGGTTCTTCTTTTTAAAATTACAGATATATTACGCCTGCATTACCTTTTGGTAATCATCATCTCATCTGCTTGCGCCCGCAGAATAATGTACTATAATTGACTCATATGAACCCCTGTTACAACCCTCGATGGTACCCCCTCCACCGTCGAGGGTTTTCTTGAGCGCATTTGCTGACTCTCTTGATCAGCTTCCAAATAAATATGAATGGGGTACAGTTTCTTCGATAATTATTTTTAACTGGTCATCCTGATATGGTTTTTTACCAAGGACAGATACTATTTTATCTCGAATAATTAAATACAAAAAACATTATCTAATTAATATGATATTAAGTTATATTATGTTTTTAGTAATTATTGATATTTATACATCGTTGCACCCTATTGTTTATTCTACTCTATCATAAATAAAGAATTGATTATTTATGATAATTATGTTATTTAGTACTAATATGGTCAGACAATGAATTTAATAAATTAACTAAGGATAGTAATTCTAAAAGACTATTACTCATTTTTTTGTGCAATGTATCAACACCCAGTTGGGATGAAATTAAACAAAGAATTAAAGATCATAAACCGTATCAATGCAAGTTCCCCAAGTGTAAAACTAAAGTGCTGAGACCTGATACGTTTTGTGATTATCATGATTCCCAGGTCTTTAATTTCAGAAAAAAACACTTTGGCGGATAATTTTCTTTATTTTATTTCCGCTCCCTGCGTTTGATTTCCTCAAGAAGTATTAGCTCTCCCAGGTCACCCGGAAGGCATATTACCGCCCTGCCCCCGTTTATCCGCGAAATCTCTCTGACAAATTCTACCAGCACCGGGCTGCTGTCGAGCATAAAAGTGTCAATGTGAACGCCCTCGGCAGTTGCCTTTTTAACTTCAGTGAGTGTTGCCTTGCAGGCATTCGGACTGATCCCGTACATGGTGGTCGGAAATTCGACGTGCAGCTCCTCATTTTTCTCAAAATAGGCTGTCGGCTGGCCATCGGTGAGAACGATAATACGGTTATTTCTCGCCCCGCTCCTTTTGATAAGCTCCATGGCCTTCCTGACACCGGCCTGCAGGTTGGTGAACGCATGTCCCATATCCCATACCGCAAGCGCCAGCTCCTTTGCCTGAAGCTCCCGTGCATAGGTGGAAAAACCGACAACGTGGAAACGGTCTCTGGGGAACTTGGTTCTGATGTAGTGGTCAAGTGCCAGCGCGACCTTCTTTGCTGCCTTGAACCGCCGCTCCCACGACATTGACCAGGAAAGGTCCAGGAGCAGTACCGTCGTCGATGTTATAAGCTGCTCCCTCTCCCGCACATAAAAATCATCGACCAGCAGCTTGAGCTTTTTTGTCGCTGCCGGCGTCCGTTTTACTGCGTTAAGCACAGTCCGGGTAATGTCCAGATCAAACCGGTCACCGAACTGGTACGGCCGCGCGGAATCCGGCTCTATTTCACCCGTCTGCACGCCGGTGCCCTGGTATCGCCCTGATCGGTCGCGCTTCACCATGTGGTACAAATCTCCAAAGGCCATCTCCCCAATAGAGCGGATGCCCCTGGGTGTCAGATCAAATCCTTCTTTGCCAAATTGCACCAGACCTTCTGCAGTAAGCTCATCCGGTACCTGCATCAGAATCATGAATGACTGTGCAGCCTCGTCACCAAGAAGTTTTTGGATCGTCTCGATGTCAATTTTATTCCAGTTGCCGGAGGAAATCTGCCGGATGGTTTCCTCGATAGATTTAAACTGCCGCATCAGCACAAGGGCCTGCTCAAAATTAAGATACTCCGTGCCGTAAAACTTTTCACCCCACTGGCTGTAAAACTCCATGAGATCAAGGATATCCGCGGTGCGCCCGTTCCACGCATCATAAAGCTCCCGGCTCTCCTCATTGGAAAAAGGAAAGTCTTGAAGGCTTGCTATTTTTTCCAAAAGGCCCGGAGCGAGTTCGCTGAATAAAGGCGCAGGTTCAAGCCCTTCTTCGACCCGTGTCTGTGCTTCCTGCTGCAGCAGCTTCTCGATATTATTGACCGGGTCGTCAAAGACCTTTTGCAGGTTATATTTTGAAAACAGCTCGTCCTTTTGCTGCTGCAGCTGCTGAAGGATATCTTTGAGCCCCATTACCTGGAAATCCATGCCCGTAAGGGGAAACCCTTCCCAAAGCATCTGTGCAAGGGCCATGTTAGGGCTCATCCCCTCCATGATATTATCGATGAAACTTTTTATTATGTCATTGCGCGCCAGGCTGAACGGTGTCTGCGTTCCATCCCACGAGCTGTATACGATGGTTTTCATTTATAGACTATCCTGCCGTTGAACACTTCCCGGTTCAGTTTATTTGAAAGATGAAGGCCTTCAAGAATAAATTCTATGGCAGATGCGGCTTCTGCCGGACATTCCGGGTTCACGAGTGCTGCAACCGCATCTTTGAGCCCCGGTATGTTTCTCAGCCCGTCCAGGTATTCGACGGAAGGAATTGATGGTGAAACCTCAGCGGCGATGCCATTGTTGAATGAGCTGATAATGGAAGAAAGTTCTTCCACCTTAAACATTTCGTCAAACACCACCTTTGTTGCTCGCTTGGCAAGCTCCTCTACGATCTCTCCCTCTCTGCGGTCCTTGCCGCCGTACTCAAGCTCCAGTTTTCCGGCGATTGCCGGGAAGGTCATCTCAATGTCCGTAATACGCGGCACCACTTTTTTCTCGCTCAGCTCAAAACAGCGTCGTGCCGCGCTGCCCAGTATCGCCTCAAAGCTCCTGATGGTTGCCCTGCAGCTGACACCTGAATGCTGACTGATATCGGGGCTGTTGCGCGCCTGCAAGGTCATCTCCGCAAGAATCTCCTTAATAAACGGCGGAATGCTGCATTCAAGCCCGTCCAGGGGCATTTTTCTCGCTTCCTGTTCCATAATGTCTATCTCAATGCTGCGCTGCCGGGGATAGTGGGTTTTAATCTGGGAGTCAAAACGGTCTTTGAGCGGGGTAATGATTCTTCCCCGGCTGGTATAATCTTCAGGGTTGGCACTGGCAACCACCATCACGTCAAGCGGCAGCCTGACCGGAAATCCCTTGATCTGAAAATCACGCTCCTCCATAATGTTAAAGAGTGCAACCTGTATTTTTTCTGCAAGGTCAGGCAGCTCATTGATGGCAAAAATGCCGCGATTCGCCCGCGGCGCAAGCCCGAAATGAATGGATGTTTCATCATCCAGCGTCCGGCCTTCGGAGATTTTGATCGGGTCAACTTCACCGATGAGGTCGGCAGTGCTCACGTCTGAAGTTGCAAGCTTTTCCACCAGTCTTCTGTCACGCGGTATCCAGGCTATCGGCAGGTCATCGCCGTAAAGCTGCACATTTTTATGGCAATCCGCACAAACAGGCGCATAGGGATTATCATGTATCGGGCATCCGTCAATGGCTGGAATATATTCATCAAGAAAATTTATTAGCCCCCGGATAATCCGGCTCTTGCCCTGCCCTCTTTCTCCCAGGATTATCATATTATGCCCGCACAGGATGGCATTGATAACCCGAGGAATGACCGTGTCATCGTAACCTTTCAGGTCAGCAAATAACGGTTTTTTAGCTGCAAGCATCCGTATCAGGTTGCTTCGCATTTCTTCGCGCACTGTTTGAATATGCGAGTAATGTTTCCTTAAGTCGCCGCGTTTCCTGATTTTGGTAAAATCCATATGCTGCTCAACTCCTTTTGAATGATTTTATTTTTTTTGATTATACCATAATTTCAACTGATTGTTTTGCGCTTTTAATTTAATTTTATAGCAGACCTGAAAATGTTATAGTATGTCAGACAGGTAATGCTATAATCGGGAGCGTACATGATCAAACACACCTTCAGCATTCTGCCGGGCATTGGCGATAAACTTGAAAAAAGGCTCTGGAGAAATGGCATAGTAACCTGGGAAGATTTCCTTGCGGCTAATGATATTGAATTTTTGAGCGCTGATACCAAAAGACTCTATGACGCTATACTCAGCGAAGCACTGCAAAACCTCGATAGAGGTAATTTTTCTTTTTTCGCCGGGACCCTTAAGCACGGCGATCATTGGCGACTCTTTCAGCTTGTGCGTAACAGGGCTGTTGCGCTTGATATAGAAACTAATGGCGGCATTGCAGGTAATGGCGGTGATGTGACTGTTGTGGGTCTCTTTGACGGCTTTGATTATAAAGCTCTGGTGAGGGGAAAAGATTTAAGCAGGGGTACACTTGCAAAAGAACTCTCCCGCTACAGCTACGTGATAACCTTTTTCGGTTCTGTATTTGACCTGCCATATATTCGTGAAATATATGGACTGAGCTTTTCGATGCCCCATTTTGATCTTTGTTTCAGCGGCCGGAAGGCAGGGCTCAGAGGGGGGCTAAAGAAGGTTGAGAAACTTCTGGGCATACAGCGGGATGAATCAATACGTGGCTTTGATGGATTTGACGCAGTAAGGCTCTGGGATGATGTGCAGCGCGGCAACGCTGCTGCTCTTGAACTCCTCATTACCTATAATCGTTATGACACCGTGAATCTATTTCGCCTTGCTGATATTATTTATGAGCTGCTCTTTGCGCAGACAGGAATAGCTGCATGTATTCCAGGCTCTCACCGTCATTCTTAGCATGCAGGGAGGGTAGCATATGTCATTAAAAAGTGAGTTGAAAAGCTTTATTACGGAAACACTGCGCATACCGCTAATAGGAGTTGCCGCTGCCGATGACATTGCTGTCGAGCACACCATGAGAATTTCATATGTGCTGCAACAATGCTCCAATGCGACGCCCCTTGCTGAAGGCAGTGATTCCATCCTTCAGCCCCGTGATTTTTTGGATGAGGCGCGCTCGGTGATAATAATCGGCATGCCTGCCTATTTTGGAAAAACTGCAAGCTTTGAGGAATGCCGGAAAGACCTGCTCGGAAAAGTTGAGCCATCGCACGTCAACACCCTCTTTCTGCAGAATGGCGCTGAGAGAAATAATTCTATCTGCTCTTTTTTTACTGACCGGGGTTTTCAGTGCGTTTCGGTGTTTGGGCTTCAATTTCCGATAAAGCTTCTGGCGTCACAGTGCGG
>JAPLIX010000015.1:0-21021 GCA_026388865.1 Pseudomonadota bacterium
TTTGGTATCATGGAGGGCGTAAAGCTCAACAAAAAGCAGATCGTTGATATCAGCCCAACTTCAAGGAAGGCAACAACTTCTCCAAGCGTTGAACATGCGATAATAATTACCAGTAAATAGAGACTCAACAGCGGGCTGTTGATTTTCCCGGTGTTCCATAATACATAACTGATAAATGCTATCATCGCCCAGGTATCAATGGTCAGTTTCGATTTGTTGATTATAGAATCAAGCCCGATATAATGAGACATGATAATGAATAAGGTGAAGCACCCCAGTGCAATGAGCACCCCAGGAGTCTCCTGGAGTGAGAAGCCGGATATCTCTATATAGAGGATTACCAGCGCCACCAGAAGCCATTCAATTTCTGCGACTCGTTTATTCAATCCCTTGAGCTCTTCTATTTTCATATTGTTATCATGCATGGACAAAGGCTTGCTCATGATTGCACTCCTTATAGGTTTTGTTTACAAACTTATATCGCAGCTGCTTTCATTGCGGGCCATGCGGCTGTGCTTAATACCGTAGAAAAAATATATAAACAAGCCGATAATAAGCCACAAAGCAAACCGAATCCAGGTAATTCGGGGCAATGACAGCATCAATCCGGCACAAAAGCTGATTCCTAACAAAGGGATTAATGGCACTAACGGGCAGCTGAATGAGCGTTTCAAATCAGGGTGCGTCCTGCGTAAAATTGCAATCCCTCCGCATACTATACAGAAAGCAAACAGCGTCCCGATGTTGCAGAGTTCTGCTGCTGTTCCGATATCAAGAAAACCCGCAAAAGCCGCTACAACCGCACCGGTTAACAGTTGCGCTCTATACGGAGTTCTGAAGCGCGGGTGGACTTTTGAAATCCAGGGCCATAACAGACCATCACGTGACATAGCGAAGAAAACCCGCGGTTGACCCATCAGCATTACCAGAAGAACGCTCGTTATGCCTGCCACAGCCCCAACCGAAACAAGCGCTGAACCCCATCTGAATCCTAACAGATTAAGGGCGTGTGCAACCGGTGCCGGGTGATTGAGCTCCTTGTATGAAACCATCCCGGTTAAAATTGCAGCTACCAGAATATATAAAACGGTGCATATCGTCAGGGAAAGAATAATCCCGATGGGCATGTTTCGCTGCGGATTTTTAGTTTCTTCAGCAGCAGTTGAAATTGCATCAAAACCAATATAGGCAAAAAATATAATAGCAGCCGCAGTCATAACACCTTTAAAGCCGAAGGGTAAAAAGGGAACCCAGTTAACCGGCTTGATGTTGAAACAGCCGACAGCTATAAAGATAACTACCGTTATGAGTTTAACGAAAACCATGATGCTGGTAAAACGGGCGCTCTCTTTGATACCGACGATAAGTATTGCCGTTAAACAAAGTACCACCAGCATTGCCGGAAGGTTGATCAAAGCTCCCGGTACGGTGCCGGGCGCATTTGAACACCAGACGGGTATGGTGATGCCGATTGCCTGCATGATATTGACAAAATATCCCGACCACCCGATTGCTACGGCAATTGAGGCCACAATATATTCCAGAATCAAATCCCAGCCGATAACCCAGGCAATCATCTCGCCCATTGTGGCATAGGCATAATTATAGGCGCTTCCAGCTGCCGGCATTAATGATGCAAATTCCGCGTAGCAGAATGCCGTAAAAAAACAGGCACCGGCGGAAATACACAGGGAAAGAATAATGCCGGGTCCGGCAAAGCGCGCAGCCGCAGTGCCGGTCAGCACAAATATGCCGACACCGATAATTGCTCCTATCCCCAGTATGGTTAGATCAAATGCGTTAAGGGAGCGCTGCAGACGGTGCTGCTCCATATCTATCTCTTCTAACAGATGCTGAAATACTTTGCGCCGAAATAATCTTTTAACCATCTTGTGTGTCTGTTGATTATTGTAGAGCAGCAGGTTTTGCAGTGGAGAATAATAGTATATTATTTACTGCAATGCTAATATTTTTTGGTTTTTTTGGTTTGTTAACCAATGAACGAATAAGCCGGGCACTGTTCAGGAGAGGTTGGAAGTTGGTGGAGACTTAATTGTTGCTAAAAAAATGTCAGCAATGCGGGAATCAAATGCCTTGCCTTTCATGGATGTCATTATTTCAATCGCCTTATCTACGCTGTACCCTTTTCGATAGGGCCGGTCGGATATAAGCGCATCATACACATCAGCTATTGATACGATGCGGGCTTCAAGCGGTATTTTGTCCCCCTGCAGTCCGTAGGGGTATCCGCTGCCATCAAATGCTTCGTGATGATGGAGAATGATATTTATAATGATCGGATGCAGCAGGGCCCGTTTTGCCACGTCAGCTCCCCATTCAGGGTGTTTCTTGACAATGTTCATTTCCTGTTCATTGAGCTTGCCGGGATAATTGAGAATCGCCTCGGGAACGCCTATCTTTCCGCAATCATGAAGCCAGCTTCCATGCTTGATCTCCTTTTTTATTTCTTCCTCAAGTCCCAGGTGATCGGCAATCAGAATAGCATATTTGGCAACACTGTCGCAGTGTCCGCGCGTATAGGGGTCTTTAAGCTCGATAGTCTGGGCAAGAGAGATAAGAGTTGCTTCATCCCCTTTTTTCAGTGCATGAACCATTTCGTAGTGGGTTACGCCTTCCTCAACCGTCCTTATGAGATCGTCGTTATTCCAGGGCTTGAGTATAAACCGGAAAACTCCGCCGGTATTTATGGCATCGACTGCAGTCTGGAAGTCAGCAAAACCCGTCATTAGGATTTTTGCCGTATCAGGCGAGATATCCTTTACCTGTGACAGAAGTTCAATACCGCTCATGCCCGGCATTTTCTGATCAGATACAATTACTGCTATGTCTCCCTGCTTGATGCGTTCAAGCGCAGAGCGCGGATTTGATTCGGTGACCACCTTAAAATTCTTCTCACCGAATATACTCTTCAAGCACTCAAGAATTATTTCTTCATCATCAACAAAAAGCACTGTTGCCGGCATCATTGACCCTTTGGTAGCATAATAAGATTTACAACAATTTGATTTTACATTTTATGTTATAAAGTAACATACAGTCGTCATATCGGCCACTATAAAAATATAGTTTAAGGTAAGTTCAAAGTGCCGCGCTATAATTTTAATTCCCAGAAAGGAACCATCTGCTGAAATTCATATAACGAACCCATAGCAATATTTTGTGTTGCTACGCCTGACTCCTCTATTGCAGCCAAAGGATTCAGCCCGCCCGCCACAACCATACCTGCCCTTCCCTCTGCAACCGGTATATCGAGAAGTGGCTGACCCGGCCTGCCAACAAGCAGTATCCCTCCTAAGCCGATTCTATCCATTTTTTTGCGCAATTTTTCAACAAAAGGAATAGCCACGGACGGTACTTCACGGAAGCTTGCGCCTATCCTGCCATTCCCGGTAAGTACCGCCTGATTGACGCTCGTCATTCCTCCCTTGATGAAAACCTCAAGCGGGTCAATAGAAGACCCGTCATAGTTTATGATTTCAGTAAATCTAACCGGCCGCCCCTTATTCAGTTCAAGCAGACCGCCAAAGCGTGATGTTATATGAATTCCCTCATGGAGAAAAATCCCGTTAATGGTTACGCTGCAAGCGGTACCTATACCAACCTTGCCATCCTCTATTATATTTTTCCCTAACTTTTCTCCCGGATTGATAATAGCAGTATATCTGCCCATGCCTAAGCCGGCACGAAAGACCTGCTGCAATTGAGGAATTGCTTTTTTTAGATCTCTCTTGTCTATGGTTGATACATTAAGAATAATCTTGCCGCTTTTCTTTCGCAAAGAAAAGTTCATCTGATAAGTCAGATTATCAATTTTCGATGCAATAAAACCAACCTTGTTTATGACAAAGGAAGATTTTAGTTCTTCTTCCCCTTTGGCAGTAATAATTCTCCCTTTCTTTCCAAAACCTTGCGTGAGACCCTCTTTATCTGATCTTATTAAATAATGCCTCACTGTTCTCTGGCTCAGTTCAACTCCTGTCTCCTGTAATTTCTGAGCAATCTTGGTACTCCCGAGATGTTTTCCCGTATCGTGCAAGATATTTAGAATTGAGATAATTTTTTTCCGTGATGGGGCATCCATATCTATTTCCTCTACTTTTTACTCTCATTAAAACAATACCGCTATTTTCTTATTTGTCAATATTATCATCGATCATATTGCCGTTATAAAGCTAAATTTATCATATCAAGTTAATCATCTTAAAGTTTATTTAGGAAAAGATTAAAAATAAGACAAAAATGACGTAATTTGCCGTTAACATATTTTACAATAAATTTAATAACGGCAAAATTGCCGTTATTAATGACACAGTAAATTATTAGCCATTTTTTTCATGATACTGACATCTATTAATGACTTATTTTATTATGTTTCAGTTATTGCGGTTCTTCTGCCTATCCAGGTACTGCAGTTCAATTAAACAATGATTAATGTATTAAATAGTTTTTCTAACGTATTATAAATTTAATATGCATATATTCTTGACATATAATTTACATAATGATATTTTTCAAAAAACTCATTTGATGGCAACAAATTGCCGCATTAACATTTCGCTATAACATTTCATTTTATCTCAAAGGAGAAACCCATGAACCTACAACAACCAAATGCTAATGAAGCAACACAGACTTCTAATCGGTCACGCAGTGTAGTACCCGGCTCAGGAATATGCACGCGGTGCATTGATGGCTGCAGAGGAAATTGCGAAGTTTTCAAAGCTACGTTCAGAGGACGCGAATTAATCTATCCCGGACCGTTTGGCACGGTTACGGCAGGCGCAGATAAAAATTATCCGGTGGACTATTCCCATTTAAATATTCAGGGATATGCACTTGGTGCCGAAGGCCTGCCGGAAGGTACGCCTGCTGACCCCGACCATGCAACGTTCCCTTCGGTAGACACTGAAACCACGTTCGGCTACAAGAATAAGATTAAGATGAAAGTTCCGGTATTCACCGGCGCTCTCGGCTCAACAGAAATCGCGCGGGCAAACTGGGAACACTTTGCAGTGGGCGCTGCCATATCGGGTGTTTCATTAATATGCGGTGAAAATGTGTGCGGTATTGATCCAAAACTTCAGCTCAATAACAAGGGGAAAGTTGTTGAGTCGCCTGAGCTGCGGCGCAGAGTTGAGAGTTACCGCAAGTTTTATGAAGGGTACGGCGATATCCATGTGCAGATGAACGTAGAAGACACAAAATTTGGCGTGGCAGAATATGCGGTAGAAAAACTCGGTGTTGAAAGCATGGAGCTTAAATGGGGCCAGGGAGCAAAATGTATTGGCGGTGAAATCAAAGTTAATACTCTTGAACGGGCACTGGAACTGCAGAAGCGCGGTTATATTGTTACCCCTGACCCATCCCTTGAAGCCAACCAGGCTGCTTTCCGGGATGGCGCACTCAAGCGGTTTGAACGTCACTCACGACTGGGCTTTATAGACCATGAAGGTTTTTTGAAAGAAGTAGAACGGCTGCGCAGCTTAGGAGCCAAGCGGGTCACCCTGAAAACGGGCGCCTATCCAATGCGCGAGCTTGCCATGGCAATTAAGTGGAGCTCGGAGGCAAAAATCGATCTCCTCACTATCGATGGTGCACCGGGTGGAACCGGCATGAGCCCCTGGAGAATGATGGAAGAGTGGGGCGTTCCCACGTTTTATCTCCAGTCCATGACCTATGAACTCTGCCAGAAGCTTGCGGCAAAAGGCGAATATGTACCTGATATAGCAATCGGCGGCGGATTTTCTGCTGAAGATCATATTTTCAAGGTACTGGCAATGGGGGCTCCTTACACCAAAGCTACCTGTTTTGGACGCGCGCTCATGATTCCAGGCATGGTTGGGAAAAACATGGAGCAATGGCTCAAAGAGAAGGATCTTCCCAAAACTGTTTCTGAATTCGGTAAATCCGTTGAAGAAATTTTTGTCTGCTACGAGACGCTGAAAGCCAGATACGGCAATCAAATTAAAGAAATCCCTCTTGGTGCTATTGGTATCTATTCCTATACTGATAAGCTGCGGGTTGGATTGCAGCAGCTCATGGCCGGCAGCAGAAATTTCCGGCTTTCCACGATTTCCAGAAAAGACCTTATGTCTCTCACTGAAGAGGCTACCAAGGTATCCGGCATCCCGTATGTGATGGATGATAGATAAAAAAGATAAGAGCTTTGGGAGGTTGGAGGACGTGCGCCCTCTAACCTCCCTACTACAAGGACTGCAAAGGTCTTCAATTCCCAGGTAGGTACTACCTGCCTGACATATAAGTAAAAAAGGCAGAAACAGATGATTATGATTCTGCCTTTATCAAGAAACTGCCCATCAACCACCTAAAATAATTTTATCAGCCCTTTCCATTATTGAGTATACCGGGCGCACTGAAAGTTTTTACCCAGTTCGCACCAAACACAGGAATCCGGTCTGTTTTCCGTAATCATAAGCTGTGACTCACACTTACCACAGAGATATTCTTCTCCGGTTTTCATAGGGCCTTTACACGGCGTTATGGTCATGGGGCAAAGCATGTTGCAGGAGCCGCAGTGTTTGCAGAACTCTTCACGCACGCCCAGCGGAAAATCCACATGCCGTTCTTTTCCTCTGCCAACAAAACCCAGTGCCCGCGCTCCCCACATCTCAGTGCAAACGCGCACGCAGCGGCCGCAGAGTACGCAGTCGCTGTTTTTAAAGGGATAGCGCACTTCCTTAACACCGCAGCGCACGGCAACGTCCTGAATGGCACGGGAGTTCGGCGCCTGAGCGACCAGTAACTCTGCGATATTGCGCCGCAGCTTTCTTATTTTTTCCGAATTGCTGAGGATCACCATGCCTTCCTGAACATTAAGCGTGCAGGAAGTAGTGACCTTTGACCGGCCGTCTTTAAAATGCTCTACGATGCAGAGACGGCATGCGCCGATATCTGAAAGGTTCGGCACATGGCAGAGATGTGGAATGCAGATGCCGTATTCAATAGCTGCATCAAGCACGCTGGTGCCTTTTACCGCGCGTACCTGCGCACCATCAATGGTAAGCGTTATATATTGTTTCATGTTTCACCTCATCAGTTGACGGTTATTGCATGAGTTTTGCACTCGTCAGCACAGATGCCACATTTGTTGCACAGTTGTGGATCAATGACGTGTGCCTGTTTTTTCTCACCGGTAATTGCTCCATGGGGGCATGCAGTAAGACATAGCCCGCAGCCCTTGCATTGCTCCGCATCTACGGCGTAGGTAATCAGTGGTTTGCAGACCCCGGCCGGACAGCGTTTTTGGTGAATGTGCGCATCATACTCCTCGGGGAAATAGCGCAGCGTCGAGAGAACCGGATTGGGCGCAGTTTTTCCCAAACCACACAGCGATGTTTGTTGTACCGTGTCAGCCAGATCCTGGAGCAGGGGAATATGCTCCGGCTTACCGCGCCCTTCAGTAATATCGGTTATGATTTCCAGCATCCGGTCAATGCCCAGGCGGCATGGCACACACTTGCCGCAGGATTCATCCTGCAAAAACTGGAGAAAATATTTTGCAACATCAACCATGCAGGTGCTCTCATCCATAACCACCATGCCACCGGAGCCAATCATTGAGCCCGCATCATACAGGGCGTCAAAATCCACCGGAAGGTTGAATTTACTTACCGGTAGGCACCCGCCGGAAGGCCCTCCGGTCTGAACAGCCTTTATTGCTTCCCCGTTTGCAGCACCGCCGCCAATATCAAAGACAACCGTGTTGAGAGACGTTCCCAATGCTACTTCAACCAGGCCGGTATTTCTAATACGTCCGGTAAGAGCAAGAATCTTGGTGCCCTTACTGCCTTTTGTGCCTTTTGCAGCAAACCAGGCAGGCCCGTTATTTATAATGGCTGGAACGTTGGCCCACGTTTCAACGTTGTTCAGTGTTGTTGGCTTCTGCCATAGTCCCTATTCAACCGTGTGAACATCTTTGGGGCGCGGTTCACCAACTTTCCCCTCAAGAGAAGCCATAAGGGCTGTTGATTCACCGCACACAAATGCTCCGCCCCCCCTGGCAATTTCTACGTCAAATGAGAATTTTGATCCTAATATTTTTTCGCCTAAAAGGCCATACTCCCGGGCCTGTTTGATAGCAATGCGGGCATGTTCCACCGCAAGGGGATATTCTTTGCGGACATAAATGTAGCCCTGCGCAGCGCCAATTGCAAAGGCCCCGATCAGTATGCCCTCAAGCACCAGATGCGGGTTACCCTCAAGGATGCTCCTGTCCATATAGGCACCGGGGTCTCCCTCGTCAGCATTGCAAATCACGTATTTCTCATCTCCATGCGCCGCTTTGCAATCTGCCCATTTGCGGCTGGTGGGAAACCCTCCGCCGCCGCGTCCACGCAAACCTGATTCTTTAATCTCATTAATGATTTTTTCAGGTGTCATTTTCGCAAGCACTTTGGTTAACGCTGAATATCCGCCAATTGCAATAAAATCTTCGATTGAGCATGGATCAACCAGCCTGTTCTGTGAAAGCAGCTGGCGATCCTGTGCCTTGTAGAATGGAATTTCTGCTTCGGTCTGACTCTTCTTGCCCGTGATCGGATCTGTATAGAGCAGCTTTTCAATTATCACGTTATTAAGGAGCGTCTGCGTAATAATTTCAGACACATCCTCAGGGGTAATATGACAGTAGAAAATGTTTCCCGGCTCAATCACCATGAGCGGGCCCTGCTCGCAGAAACCGTGGCATCCCGATGTCCGCACATATACACTTTTATCTAATCCTTGTTTGTTGACTTCTTTCTTTAAGGCATCTATCACTGACCGTGATTGAGATGCCTGGCATCCAGTACCGCCACACAACGTGAGCGTGGTACGGAAGTTCTTGCGCGCGCGCTGCAGCTCGCTGCGCAATGATTCTAAATCATTAGCATTATTGAGCTTAGGCATGGGCTATTTCCTCCATACTGGTACTGCGGATTGAAGCAATTAATTTCCTTAATTTGTTAGGGGTCATATGGTGATGGTAATCCCCGTTATGCACCACCACCGGGCCAAGGGCACAGGCGCCGAGGCAATTGACCCGCTCAACGGTAAATTGACCATCCTCCGTGGTGGCTCCGGGCACAAGACCGAGTTGCCCGAGCACCTGGTCAAGAAGGAGATGGGCACCGCGCACATGACAGGCAGTTCCCATGCAGATGGTTATGACGTTTTTACCGCGCGGCTTTAAAGAGAAAGTTTTGTAGAAATTGGCAATCCGGTATACCTCCATGAGCGGCACACCGAGATTCTTGGAAACCGACCGCATAGCATCTTCCGGTACATATCCGTAACTTTCCTGCACATCCTGTAAAACCTCGATAAGCTGCTGAGGCTGGCTCCTGCGGCCTTCCAGGATAGATTCAAGGGTTGCTGTTGACATACTTTTCTCCTTTCCCATTAGAATTTGGATTGACAGGCCATACATTAATGGGTAAAGTTAATTGTGTAAATACTATTAAATACCCTATTTAATACCAATTAATTATAGGCAATATATATTGCTATTTATTGCCTATTTAATACCCATATAAATTCTGCACTAAGGAGCAGTAATCATGTCACGTCTACCAGCAGCCTCTGCAGATAATGCCGGGAAGAAAAAAATAAATTTTAACGAGGATTTGACGTTTTTCTGGCGGATCCATCAAAGTGAAGAAACAGAGCCTGAAAAAGTTGGTATAGCGCTGCGAGAACGCATCAAGGAACTAAACTGCCTGTACGGTATCTCTCAACTGGCAGACCGCTACAGCGATTCTATTGATGATCTGCTGCAGAATCTCGTCAACTTTTTGCCGCTGTCCTGGCAATATCCAGAAATTACCTGTGCGCGGATCGCTTTTACGGAGAGAATTTACAAGAGCAAAGGGTTTAAAGTAACGAAGTGGCGTCAATCATCCCAGATATTAATGTACAATGAGCCGGCAGGAGAAGTTGCCATCTTCTATATTGAAGAACGTCCTGCATCTGATGAGGGTCCATTTCTGAAGGAGGAGCGCGCGCTGCTTGATGCGGTTGCCGAACGCATCGGTACCATAGCAATGCGTATAGCCGCCGAAAGGGAGCTGCAGGAAACTAATAAACAGCTGACGCTGGAGCGCAAAGCTTTGCAGGAAACAAATGCGGCACTGCGTGCAGTGCTGGCGAGAATTGAAGAGGGAAAAAATGATATGCAGAAAAACATTCAGTCAAACATTGAAAAAATCCTTATGCCTATTCTGAATGCTCTGGCGCTGGAGGTGCCTAAGGTCCAGCGGAAATATGTAGAGCTGCTGAGAGCCAATCTTGAGGAAATTACTGCATCGTTTGTTAATCAGCTGTCTCATAAGTATCAATCGCTGACCCCAACGGAAATTAAAATCTGCAACATGATAAGAAACGGCATGCGCACAAAGGAGATCGCCGAGATGCAGAGAGTTGCCATCGCTACCATCAACCGTCATCGGGAACATATACGCAGGAAGCTTAATATCACCAATAGCGACGCCAATCTTATAACCTACCTGCAAACCACTATGCAGACAACTAATGCATAAGCTGCAACCAATATTTTTTATGCCTTTGCTTGTAGAAGGTCTCAGCAATTATGTTGGATTTATATAAATCATGGCAAGCCTATTCAGGTCAATCAATCTCAAAGCTAATAATATCCAATAAGCTGTTAAGCTTTCCGATCATAAACATAGGTAAAGGTAAAGGCAGATAGTGTTTTTTCCTTTTTTTGTATTACCAGATTTTATTATTACAGGTATTAAACCCTGATCACATCGCTTCCTGCAATCTTATCGTGCCACCCCCGCTTTTCCCTGCTGAATGCAATCCAGATAAAACCGGCATAAAGAAAAAAGCGGGAAACCAGATAACCTAGCCATCTGATAAACGCTCTTTTAAACCCGAGCAATTCTCCCCTCTCATTCACCACTTTGAGACCGCATATCCATTTTCCTATAGTCTGACCGGTGACTGCATGACAGTAGGTAAAATAGAATGACTCAATAACCGTGCTTGCAATTATATAGGGAATAAAAAGCAATCTCAGCAGTTCCAGGGTATCTGCCTTTCCAATATCAAGAGCAGATGATCGCAGGAAGATAAAGCCGGCAAATAACAATGCCAGGGTTATGCAGTATACGATGGTACAGTCAATCGTGTAGGCAAGCAGACGTAATAAAAAGCCTCCTTTTGCTGCCGTCAGGCAGGGACCGGGGACGGCCGTCACACCGGTGGCAGAAAAATGCTTATCCAGTTCAGCAACAGCCCCAGCCCCGGGGTTAACATGCGACTGCTTATCAACAGCACTCCCCTCTATGGCTTCAAGTTCCCTCTTAATTGTTTTTATTGTCTCACGCCATTGCGGGGGCAGAAAAGATTCGCCTTCTGCTTCTGGTTCGCGGGGTGTCTCTGTCCGGTCGTTGCATATAAGATTATCAGGGATCTTTGTTTCCTTTAACTGCGCGCCGCATTTTTTACACTGTATAAGATCATCAAAGCTGATAAACCCGCATTTCGGACATTTCATGAGTATGCTCCATGAGTACAAAAAGACACCTGTGGACGACTCCACGCTCAACCAAAATCCCCCGTTTCGTACCTGATTATGGATAATACGGAAATACTGACGGTCTCTGTTCGTAAAACAGTGTCTCCCAGGGAAATAGAGCTGAATCCTTTTTCCCGGGCAAACGCCACTTCCTCCCGGTCAAAGCCGCCTTCAGGACCGACCAGAAAAATAACATTTTTTAGAGCATGAGAAGTTTTAAGGACGTGCCGCAACCTTAATGCGTTTTCCTCTTCCCACAGTATAATTTTCAGATAGCCGTCAAAATTCCTCACCGCAAGGCTTTTAAAAGTAGCAACTTTTTCTACAGCCGGAATGTGCCGTATGCCTGACTGTTTTGCAGACTCGAGCGCAATCTTCTGCCAGTGACTGACCCTGTCATGAGCTTTTTTCTCATCATAGCGCATACTAGTCCGCAGCGAACTAAACGGAATGATTCGGGATACGCCCAGCTCGGTGCTCTTCTGGACAATGAGATCCATCTTCATACCTTTTGCAAGGGCCTGCCCAAGAATAATATTTATATCATGCCCTTCAAGTGCCATGCAGCGATCATCAATTCGCACCTGTACCTGTCTATTATCTTTTTTGATAATTGTTCCGGTATAGATGGTTCCGTTGCAATCAAAAAGAGTTATGGAATCATGCTCCCGAAGCCTCAGTACTTTTCCAATGTGTCTTGCTTCGCTACCCTCTATGATGACCGTGTTATTATGTATAGATTCTTTTTCAATATAAAATCGCGGCATATAATAAAAAGGGCGTTGCCAGAGGTTACATGACGGTAAGGGCACACATTATACCGGGGTCGTGACGCAAGCCACTCAAGAATATTGTTGTGGCGTTAAAAACTCCCCTGCGCTCGTGCTCCACTTCTCTATCTTATCCGTTCACTGCGGCCATGCCGTTTGCCGGTTTTCTATGACTTAATTCCGGGGAATGTCCTGTTGCTTCTTTCATCTTTACTTATCATAATTTTGATGGTAAAAAAATTGGTTTATAAAGAAGGAAACGGTTGCTATGCCAAGGCCAACGGTTGCTGAAATAGATTTAGCAGCCTTACGCTACAACTTTAATAAAGTCAAGGGATTAGCCGGCAGCGGAAGGAAAGCTCTTGCAATTGTCAAGGCTAATGCCTATGGGCATGGTGCGGTCAATGTTGCGCGGGAGCTTGAAAGGTGCGGTGTTGATTTTCTGGGTGTTGCTATATGTGAAGAGGCTGCTGAACTGAGAAGAGCAGGCATACGTTCCCCGGTCATGGTAATGGGCGGCGTTTATAACGGCCAGGCTGAAGATGTTGTTGCCTATCATATCATTCCGGTTCTTTTTGATATCGAGACAGCTCTCAGCCTCAATGCGATAGCATCACACAATGGCCTGAGCCTGAAAGTCCATTTAAAGCTTGATACCGGTATGGGAAGAATTGGCATACTGCCCGGTGAGCTTGACAGCTTCATCGAGCGCTTGAGAACCTGCAAAAATCTGGTAGTTGACGGTCTTCTTACCCATCTCGCTACGGCAGATACTTCCCATGCATCTGCAGATGATTTTACCGTCAATCAGATAAATACTTTTCGTGAGTTGTCCGCACGCATCAGGGACAAGGGGTTCTCACCCACGTATCTGCATCTGGCTAACAGTGCAGCAATCATACGGCACCTGGAACCTTGTTTTAACCTTATCCGGCCCGGCCTTATGCTCTATGGCATCAGCCCATCGCAGCAGCTTATCATTGATCTGAAGCCGGTTATGGCCCTTAAAACAAAAATAGTAACACTTAAGAAAGTACCCGCGGGCTCAAGCATCAGCTACCGGAGGACATTTATCACTAACCGGGAAAGCCTGATAGCAACGCTTCCCATTGGCTATGCAGACGGATACAACCGGCAGTTTTCTAACCGGGCCGCAGTGCTCATCCGCGGGCGCAGAGCCTCAGTCGCAGGTGTGGTATGCATGGACATGGTAATGATTGATGTCACTGATGTTGCGGACGTACAAATAAATGATGAGGTCATTCTTCTCGGCACCCAGGGAGATGAAACCATTGATTCACGTGAGCTTGCTGAAATTACTCATTCTATCCCTTATGAAGTGCTGTGTGGCATAAGCAGCCGGGTGCCACGGGAGTATGTTAACGGGATATAAATGGTCCTGATCTTCAAAAAACGTTTTATACTTTTAAGGCACGTTTAATAATCAATGGTAAGAAAGGAAGGAAATGGCGTATGGCGAAAATCAAAAAAGTGATCATCAGCGTATCGAATAAGGCCGGGGTCCTTGAACTCGCTCAGGAGCTCAGCAAATTTGGCGTGGAGATTCTCTCAACCGGCGGCACGGCAAAGTCTTTGCGTGAAGCCGGTTTATCGGTAAAAGACGTCTCTGAATACACGGGTTTCCCGGAAATGCTTGATGGCCGGGTTAAGACCCTTCATCCAAAAGTACATGGCGGTCTTTTGGGCCGGCGCTCCAATCCGGAGCATGTCAGTAAAATGAAAGAATATAATATCGACCCTATAGATATGATCATCGTCAACCTGTATCCGTTTGAGGAAACAGTTGCTAAAAAAGACTGTACGCTTGAAGATGCCATTGAAAACATAGATATGCCCTAGAAAACATAGATATCGGCGGGCCGACCATGCTGCGCTCTGCCGCAAAGAACTATGAAGACGTTACGGTAATAGTTGACCCTGCTGATTATCAAAAAGTTATCACGGAAATGAAATCCAATAACGGGGTTGTTTCAAAGGAAACCAATTTTTACCTCGCAAAAAAGGTTTTTCAGAGAACCTCACAGTATGACACGGCTATCACACAGTACCTGGCAAAAATATAATACAGAGGATTAAAGGATCACAACATGGGATTAACCGTACTCATTGTAGGCGGCGGGGGACGGGAGCATGCACTGGCCTGGAAAATAGCACAGAGCCCCCAGGTTGATAAACTTTTCTGTGCCCCGGGCAATGCCGGTATTGCAGAGGTTGCCGAATGTGTTTCCGTTGCGCCTGAAGATATCCAATCTCTAAAAAGCTTTGCCGTCAAAAACCGGATTGACCTGACGGTTGTTGGGCCGGAAGTTCCCCTGTCGCTGGGCATCGCTGATATCTTTGAAAAGGAAGGGCTTAACATCTTTGGCCCTTCTCAAAGGGCTTCGCTCCTTGAATCAAGCAAGATATTCGCCAAAGAGATCATGCGTGAGCATGGCATTCCTACCGCTGATTTCGCCCAGTTTATAAATCCTGCAGCAGCAAAAGCTTATGTTAAAAATAAAAACTGCCCTCTGGTAATAAAGGCCGACGGTCTTGCTGCAGGCAAGGGAGTCTTTCCCGCGCAAACGACAGCCGAAGCGCTGGCGGCTATAGACCGCATCATGCTGCAACATGAATTCGGCGATGCCGGTACTGCAGTGGTAGTGGAAGATTTTTTAACCGGCGAAGAAGCGTCGTTCATCTGCTTTACCGACGGCATTACCATTATTCCCCTGCCCTCTTCTCAGGATCATAAACGAGTCTTTGACGATGATGAAGGCCCTAACACCGGCGGCATGGGAGCATACTCCCCTGCCCCGGTCATTACGCCGCAGCTTGAAGCGATTATCATGCGCACGATTATGTACCCCCTTATGCAAGCTCTCAATGCCCGCGGGATACCTTTCAAAGGAGCGCTTTACGCCGGTCTTATGATTGAAGACGGGTGTCCGCGGGTGCTTGAATTTAATGTCCGCTTCGGTGACCCGGAAACCCAGCCGCTCATATTCAGGCTTAAAACAGACCTCGTGGATATACTGCAGGCGATTACTCGGGGGAGACTGGCAGATGTTGCTATTGCATGGGACCCCAGACCTTCCGTCTGTGTCGTGATGGCAGCCGGCGGCTATCCGGGAAACTACGTGAAGGGGCTGCCTATTGCCGGCCTTGCTGAGGCTTCCCGCATACCGGAGGCGTTTGTCTTCCATGCCGGAACTGCTTTAAAAGATGGACAGGTAGTTTCCGCCGGCGGTCGGGTCCTGGGCGTCACAGCTCGTGGCAACACTATCGCCGAAGCAATAACAACGGTGTATCAAGCAGTTGATAAAATTCACTGGGACGGTGTTCATTTTCGCAGAGATATTGCTTACCGGGCAATAAACCGGTAGAAGATGCTTTTAAAAACGTATCAGATATGAATAATTCCTGGCTTGAATCGCGAAAAGATTTCTTCCTGCGCAATATGGTGCAGGATTTTTGTACTGCTACCATCTATTTTGACCAGCTCTGTAAAGAACATAAAAAAACTGGTTTAGTAGCATACCACCTGCTTGATGTGTGGATTGGTTCAGAATTAAAGAAAGGACCGCTGTGGAATTTAAAGGATCAATGCCACCGGTTATTCAGGAATAATGAAACAAAGAATAATCTCTATGAACATCTGTTCGACTGGACTATCGGGTCCATTTTTCATGAGACCATTAAATTAAAAGAGGATTCATACCAGCTTGAAGCATACCGGCCCCTGCTGGAACTTGAAGTGTACCGGCAGCACGAAACTTTTTCAGTAATCATCGATGAATATCTTGCAGTGATTGAACATGCGCACAGCAACCTTGCTGATGAGCTTTCCCGGATCAAGCAGCTCTTCACAAAAGCTCTGAGTCACTTGAAGGCTATTTTCCCATCTCATCGGGACAACCTGCTGCTGATCCGTTTTTTGCTGGATAATAACAACAAGCTGGCGCGCAAGGTCTTTGGCAGGGACTATTTTCATGCTGTTCTTTCCTCCCTGTTTCCCGAAGGCCTGCACAGTGCATATCTGTCGTCCGCCGAGCAGTGTATTTCCCTTGGCAGGCACCAGGATGCAGTTCGCTATCTGAAAAAGGTTTTAGCCCTTGACCCGCATAACAAATTGGCCCAGGACCTTTTACAGAAGGTGGTACAAAAATAATACGTCAATAAGAAAGGATATCCGCCCATGAAAAAGAATAAACCGCCCGTTGGTGTGGTTATGGGGAGTGATTCTGACTTTCCGATACTTGAAGAGGCTTTGCATGTTCTTGATTCATTTGCCGTTGCCTATGAGGTAACTGTTTCATCAGCACACCGCTCTCCAGCCAGAACTTCTGCATATGCAAAAACTGCCGTGAGCCGGGGCATTGAAGTGATAATTGTGGGAGCGGGCAGTGCAGCGCACCTTGCCGGTGTCATTGCTGCAGAAACACCGCTGCCGGTCATCGGTATACCAATAGACTCTTCCCCTCTCAAAGGCATCGATGCCCTTTTGTCCACCGTACAGATGCCGGCAGGAGTTCCGGTAGCAACTATGGCCATTGGTAAGGCAGGTGCGCGTAATGCCGCAGTCCTGGCTGTTCAGATACTGGCTCTCAAGGATGCCGGACTGCGCAAGAAGCTCAATTCCTTCAGGAACGGGCTGGCTGAACAGGTGGAGCGAAAAACGCAGGAACTGCAAAAGAAATTGAATCAGCGTTCATAAATTCATGGCAACAATCCTTTCAATAAACCCCGATGAACCGGACATATCCCTTTTGCAGCAGGCTGTCCAGTGCCTGCGGGACGGTGGCATCGTTCTCTATCCGACCGAGACCTTTTACGGACTGGGCGTACATTACGCGCATGAGTCTGCCCTCAGAAGGCTGTTTCGGATCAAAGAGCGTGACGCAGCAAAACCGGTATTACTGCTGATACCTGACAGTTCCTGGATACATAAGCTTTCTTTTGCGGTTCCTGAAGCTGCGCTAACCCTTGCCAGTCATTTCTGGCCGGGGCCGCTCACCCTCGTATTAAGAGCGTCGCCGCAGCTTCCGGCTTTTATATCCGGTGACGATAAAACAGTCGGCATGAGAATTTCAAGCAATCCCGTCGCGCACCGGTTATTGACATTGTTTGGGGACTGCATTACATCAACCAGCGCCAATCGTGCAGGAGAGCGCAGCTCATCATCCATACAGCACATCCCGCGGCAATTACTGAATGCCATAGATCTGGTTATTGATGCCGGAGAAACCCCTGGAGGCAGTCCTTCAACAGTGCTGGACATTTCGGTCACGCCATTTAATATTGTTCGTGAAGGCGCGGTGCCCGGGGCTGCTATCAGAGAGTGTCTGGCACCTTCCGTTTTTAACGGCCGCAGGTAAATAATCAAGCCCCGCGCAATTATTTAAGTTTGTTGACATTTTTTTGCTTCCTGTATTAAAATGTTATAAACAAAAGAAGGCCCGCAGTAAACCGAGCGCAGCATATGGAAACACGACAGGCTGATCCCTTTCAGGATGTAGCAATACGCGAATACAGACCAAAGGAACTGATTGTTGCTGAAGCAGATCCCAGCGACCGTTTCTATGTCATCCTTAAGGGTGAAGTTGAGATTTTCCAGAATAAAAAAAGCATCCGTGTGCTTAAAGAGGGCGATATATTCGGCCTGGAAAATTTTTATCTTAATCGCCCCTATACAACGTCAGCATTTTCTCTCTCTACCTCCCGCATTGCAACCTATCCAACCAAGCTGATTAGGGATATAATATACAACCGTCCGCAGCTCATAGAAAAAATTCTGCAATCTGTCATGACCCAGCTTGAACAGACCACGCAGATCGCAGAGGAGCATATCCCTCTGGAGAATGTGGTTGATATCTCGGAGCTGATTTTTCACGCAGGCGACGTCATTATCGAGGAGGATACTGCCGGAATTGATATATATCAGCTGGTTGAATCAGACAAAGGATTGCTCGTAACCAAGGGCGGCAGTGAGGTCGGCAGAATAAACCGGCATGGAGAATACTTCGGCGAGCTTAGCGCCATCCTGAAACAACCGCGCACGGCAACCGTGTGCTCTCTGGGGCGCAGTGTCGTGAAAGTTTTTTCCGGCGACAACCTTGAAACAATTTTAGCAACCTATCCCCACCTGGCCAAGGTCATTATAGACACACTTGCCAAGCGTCTTATTGCAGCCAATGTGATGATTGCAGACCGCAGCTCCGGCGTGAGCCCTTAGTGCTTCGATTCGCAAATACGGTGAAATATACGATACAAAGAAGATGCTTGATAATGCTCCCTCAGCACTAAGTCGTTCGATTCATAAATTCGTCATCGAATTTATGAATCGAACGACTTAGCAGGCACTGCCGGACAGGTCTTGAAATTTATGAAACGTTATCATCTCCTTATCCTGCTGCTCGTCTTCCCCCTGACCGGCTGCAATACATCAAATCAGGAAAAAGAGCAGCTGCAATCAACTGTTGTGGCTCAGCAAGCACCGCTCAATCATCCGGATATCAAAGATATGGTTTTTATTCAGGCCGGAGAGTTTCTCATGGGCTCCGAAGATGCTGAGGCACAACCTGATGAGCAACCCGTTCACCAGGTTTTTCTGCCGGCGTATTATATCGACAGATACGAAGTGACCAATATGCAATACCAGCATTTTGTCCTTGCAACGGGTCGCCCGGCCCCTTTCGTGGACAGGCCCTGGGCTGAACCCTATAACTGGAAGGGCTCGGCATATCCTGAAGGTAAAGGTAACTACCCTGTTGTCCTGGTCAGCTGGGAAGATGCGCAGGCCTATGCCGAATGGATTGGCAAACATCTACCTACCGAGGCTGAGTGGGAAAAAGCCGCGCGCGGAGTGCTGGCGCGTAAAAAATTCCCCTATGGCGACACTCTGGAAATGAGCAATGCCAATTATGATAAAGGATTTCTCAGAGAAAAAGAAATGAAACCGGTTGGAAGCTTTGAGCCCAGCAGTGCCGGGCTCTATGACATGGCCGGTAATGTCTGGGAATGGTGCCGGGACTGGCATGAGGATACCTATTATAAAAATTCTCTGCAACAGGACCCCCAGGGGCCGCCGGAGGGAATTTATCGTGTATACAGAGGCGGTTCGTGGGTAAACGACATAAATTTTCTTCGCTGCTCGCAGCGGGGGAAAAACGCGCCTGACAGCAGAAGCCATCTCATAGGTTTTCGCTGCGCGCTCTCCGCCACAGCTGTAAAACCCTGAACCAGATTTCGTTTTTATATTTCTCGATCCGCATTATTATCTTCCATCTGTCCTCTGTAATCTGTTTTCTGCTTTTTACGGCGGGCAGAGGGCGCATACTGAGCGAAAAATCTCTGTGGACAGATACCGCTCTCCGCGATCGGCAAAAATTACAACAACCGTCGAGCCACGCGGCAGTTCGCGCGCGACCTGAATGGCACCCCACAAGGCAGCGCCGCTACTGAGGCCGCAGAACAACCCCTCGCGCAAAGCCATTTCACGGAACGTTTCAAAGGCAGCATCATCTTCACACACAATTTTTTTATCAAGTAGAGCCGGCTCGTATATTGAGGGGACAATTGACTCCTGCATATTTTTAAGCCCCTGAATGCGATGGTTCAGGGTTGGTTCCACGCCGACAACTTTTGTTTTTTTATTATGCTCTTTGAAATAACGCGAGCATCCCATAAGTGTTCCCGTGGTGCCCATACCGGCAACAAACGCGTCAACCGCTCCCCTGGTGTCGCGCACCACTTCCGGCGCTGTAGTTTCATAATGCGCTTTCCAGTTGGCAGGATTTGAAAACTGATCCGGCATATAATACTGGTCACCGTGCATTTCCATGATGTGGTGCGCGCGCCTGATTGCGCCATCGGTCTTATCACATCCCGGTGTTAGTTCGAGCTCTGCTCCCAGAGCAATTAGTATGGCCCGGCGCTCTTCGCTGACACAGGCAGGCATTGTCAGCTTTATGCGAAATCCCATCGCGGTCGCGATCATAGCCATGCCAATGCCGGTGTTTCCCGAGGTCGGTTCTAAAATTGTTTTATCCCTGGTTAACTCTCCGGATTCAATGGCGCTTTTCAGCATGTAATAAGCGGGCCGGTCCTTAACTGACCCTCCCGGGTTTGAACCTTCAAGCTTGGCAAGAATGCGCACGCCGGTTTTATCAGCATCCCACATTCTCTGCAGTTCCACCAGTGGTGTGTTTCCAATTGCGCTCAGTAGACTCATAGTCTCTCCGCTAATTCACTCTATCACTATTTATTCATAACTGTCCGGTATAACTTATATCTTTATCAGTTCATAGTCACGTTTACCGAGACCGAGAGCACCTGCATAGTTGAGCTGTATTTCCCAGTCTGCTTGCGGGTAGATATCCCTGAATTTATCTTTTCCCCTCGCGTGGTTTGTTTTCAGGGCGCTGTTTTCCAGTCCTTGTTCATTATTTACCAAATCAGCGGCAGCCTGGTCAATAGCTACCGGATCAAGGGAGGCCAGAATCCCGATATCGGGTACGATGGGGCGGTCCGCATGTCCGTAACAGTCACATGCAGGGCTGACATCGGTTATAAAATTAAGGAAAATGGTTTTCTTCTTTTTTTCTTTGAGCACGCCCCAGACATACTCAATCAATTTATGCTGGAAAATCTCGATGGTCTCGTTCCAGTTGACCTGAATCGCGCCCTCAG
>JAPLIX010000015.1:21036-26297 GCA_026388865.1 Pseudomonadota bacterium
TCAGCGCAGCCGATGCATTTCTCCAAGTTGATCTTCGCCTTTTCGTTAACAAAAGAAATTGCTTCACCCGGACACCAGGTGATACAACGGCCGCAGGCTTTACAGCTTTTTCTTTTGACTTTCGGAGATACATTGGAGTGCTGTTTGAGCTTACCCTGACGGGCGGCACAGCCCATGCCGATATTTTTCAGCGTTCCGCCAAACCCGGTCAGCTCATGGCACTTGAAGTGCGCCACACTCACCAGCACATCAGCCTGCACGATTTCCGCGCCGATAAATACCTCCTTAAAGTGTTTCCCGGCTATCTTTATTCTCTGAAAGGAGTTCCCCCTGAGTCCATCGGCGATGATAAGCGGGGCGCCAATCGTTTCAAAGCCGAATCCATGCTCTATCGCCAGCTTAAGGTGTGAAACAGCTTCACCGCGCTCTCCCCGGTACAGGGTATTGGCATCGGTAAGAAACGGCCTGCCGCCGCACGCGTATATTTTCTGAACAATGTCCCTCAGGAATATCGGCCGGATAAAGGCGGTATTGCCCTTTTCACCAAAATGCAGCTTGACTGCTACCAGCTCTTTCTCTTGTATGATGGATGCTATAGAGACTTGATCAAGGAGGCGATGGAGCCGTGCGGTGAAGCTTTCCCTGACATCGGTGCGCAGGTCAAAGAAAAATACCGGGCTTTTCATCTAAACTTCTCTTTTTGAGTGTCGCCCATGCCGCGCAGATAAAAAGTGAATCGTACCCCGCTGTCGCCTTTCTGCCCGCCGGATTTGGTATCGTTCTGATACCACAGCTTTGCTCCCCAGCATTGAGCGCGGTAATCAAACCCTAACTGGTTGTCAAGTTTCTCATTGTCAAGAAGGTTGTAGGTTGAGTCAAAAAAGCAGTAAACCGGCTCATACAGCTTTAATTTACCCCTGACATCCCATTGCTCCAGCCGGTAGCGCTCATAGCGGTATTCCAGATCTAAAAACTCTCCCGTGAGATTTTCCCAGGTGACCAGCGCGTTATAGTAGCTCAAGTTGTTTTCGTGCGGATTAAAGCCGGCTTTAGTTTTAAAATAAAGCTTGGCTAAAATATTGAGACGCAGCTCGGAAAAAACATCCGTATACCGGTTCAGCCGGGCATCGAGATATTCAGTGTTGATGACATTGTTTTCAAAGTGAGCATTGTAATCATATTCGGCGGCGTTTAAGTTTTTATTCTTCCCATTGCCGAATGTCCTCCGCAAATAGTATCTCTGTCCGACTTTGAAATAGCCGAATTCACGCTCGGACATCTCCCCTGAATTATCCCTGAAAAGCCCGGTAAAACGATTGGTCAGCGCGTAGGATATGCTGTGCTGCGGGTAGTATGCTTCCGGGATATCGAACTGAGGCAAGTCTTTCTGATTGAAGACCGGCGTGTACTGGTACTCAATGCCCGGCTCAACCACGTGTTTTAGCTTATCCACCAGCGGCCTGTTAATGTCAAAAACGCGCAGGAAGGTTAGGTACAGCTCGGCATTCGCATTGGGGGCAATGTCGCTCTTATCAAAACCGGCATTATGATTCAGGCCGAAGTAAGACGTTCCCTGAAGCCCTACCTGTGGATTAAAGGTCAGCCATCCGCCCCGGTTCATGGGCAGGGAAAGTTTCGGAAACGCGTCAAGCCGGCTTCCCTTCAGGCCCTGCTCTCGCCAGAAATTATTATATGATGTGTTCCACTGGTAGTAGAGCGGCGTATTCCAAGCCTGCTGGGAAAGGCTGGAGAAATTTACCTGGGGTGAGCGCTGCAGAACCTGCTCGTTTCTCTGCACCAGGTCCTTATAGACATCGAAATTAACCAGCAGGTTGTAAAAATCCCAGTTCTTGTTGGCAAACAAGAACGATTCATCCTTTTCCATCCGCCTGAGATTGCTGCCCCGGTCCCACTCATATTTGGTGCGCTTGGCCTCGGAGCCGTAGTCGTTGTAAAACTCTCGGTCGGTTATGTAGGTGCCGAATCCCTTGAGATAAAAGTCCGGTGCGAAATAATGCTCTCCCTCTAAATGTGCCAGGCCACGCTGCTGGCTCCGGTCCTTTATATTGCTGTATGCGTCGTTAAAATAGTAATGGGATTCATTCGCGTAATAGCTGTAAAATCGCAGCCACGAATCGCTGCCGGTTACCCAGCGTGATTCAATGCCCGCACCTGGTCCTTTTATGGTTGCTATGTCAAGCCAGAACGTGGCATCAGTATTGGGCGAAAGCGCCCAGAAATATGAGTTGTCAAGTTTAAAGCCCTTTTGCCGCGAGTTACCGATTTCGGGGAACAAAAAGCCGGACTGCCGATCAGTCTTAACCGGAACAACCAGATACGGAAAATAGGCGACGGGAACACCTTTTACTCTGAAGGTGCCGCCCTGTAACTTTGCATAGCCATCAAGAGTCACATCAATTTTTTTCGCGTCAATGCGCCAGAACGGGTTGGCACCGTCACAGGTTGTAACTTCACCGCCTTCAACATGATACATATCCTGGCCAAGGCTTTTAATCTGTTTGCCGTTGATATAGAAGTTCTGGCTTTTTATAAAGACCCTGGCATTGTCCACCTGGCCGCGCCGGTCATCGAGGTTCATCTTTAACTCCTCGCAGGCCAGCGTGTCACCGCGCTCATTCAGCAGGACTTTTCCCCTTGCCACGGCATTGTTTGTCCCCAGGTTGACCTTCAGGTACTGCGCATTGAGTATGCGCTCTCCCTGACGCATTTCAACATCTCCTCGCGCGACCATTATATTGTTCTTCTGGTCATAGTGGATGCGCTTAGCTTTCACTTCCACCGGCTCTTCATCAGGCTCTCCGGGCTGCTTAAAAGGAGGCATTTGCGCAGCGCCGGCCGGTGCCGCGAGCAGGATAATCAGTGTGATGCCGTAAAGTATGCGCAGTATATTCTTTATCATCGTGTCAGGTGATTTCTGTTACATCGGGATGCGGCCTGATGCCGGGTGCCTGCCGGGAAGAAGGTATTCCCTCGCCTCCCCGACCGTAAACAGCGACCCGGTTACGCATAGAAGATCATCCGGCGCTGCCAGTTCAAAAGCTTTATTAACTGCTTTCGCAGTATCTTCAATCCATAAAATCTTTTTTTTCGGTAACGCGGCCATACGGGACGCGATTGCCGTCTTTCCTGCGGCACGGTCCATTTTTGGTTTACAAAATATAACTGTATGTGCATCCGGTGTCAAGGTTTCTATCATCCGGTTAATATCTTTATCCTGCATAACGCCAATCACCATGAACAGGTTTTTAAAATTGAAATATTTCCTAAGCGCCCCCCGCAGGGCTTTCCATGCCTCAGGATTATGGGCCCCGTCCAGAACAACAGCCGGTTTTTGCCGGACAACCTCAAGCCTTCCCGGCCAGCGCGCCTTCTGCATCCCTTTTATCAGGGCCTGTTCCTGAATATCAAAGCCCTGTCTTCGTAATAGCTCTGCTGCCCCAAGTGCCAGCCCGGCATTTCTCATCTGATGGTCGCCCAGCAACCCAAGCTGAACATTTTTTAAGCTGACATCCAGACCGCTGTAGTTTAAGGCCCCAGGCCCTGCTTTTCTGCATAATATATTCTTGCCCAACACGTAAAAAGGAGCCTGTAACGTTTGGCATTTTCCGGCAAACAGTCTGATAACACCGGACTGTCTGGCCCCTGCTAAAAGGGGGGTATTTTTTTTTATTATTCCTGCCTTCTCTTCTGCGATTGTTGCGTCAAGCCTTCCTCCCATGCCCGTTTCCACCACTACCGGATCAGTTTTTTCTTCAGCAAAATATTGAAATGCAAGCGCGGTGATAAATTCAAAGAAGGTGATGTTCTCTAAGCCGGCCTGCGTGGATGTGTCACGAATCTGCTGAACGAGTTGCACGACCCTTTTGCGGGGTATTTCAGTATCGATTATCCTGATGCGTTCAGTAAAATCAACGAGATGCGGCGAGGTAAACAGGCCGGCATGATACCCGCTGTGCGTGAGAATGGAATGCAGAAAAGCCGCGGTTGAGCCCTTGCCGTTGGTTCCGGCGATATGCACGCAGCGCAGCTTTTTATGCGGATTGCCCAGCAGGGAAAGGAGCTTCTCAATGTTTGCGAGGCCAAGCTTGATGCCGAAGCGCTGCAGGCCGAACAGGTAGGCGATTGACTGGCGGTAATCCATAAGGACTGTTTATATAACAGTAGCTTGCTTCAAAGATGTTATAAAAGCGCCGACGCTTTCATTCAGGCCGGACTTGTCCAGGTGCTCTTCTACTATTTTAATAATAGCGCTGCCCACGATGACCGCGTCGACAAAGGGAAGCATTGAGCGTATGTGCTCAGGCTTTGATATGCCGAATCCCACACCCACGGGAAGCATGGTAGCGTTTTTAATCCGCGCCACATTCTTATCAATCATCTCAGCCAGGCTTTCACGCGCGCCGGTAACGCCGGTAACAGAGACATAATAGATAAACCCGGAAGCCATTTGGGCCACCCGTTTAATTCTCTCTTCTGTGCTGGTAGGCGCCAGTAAAAAAATCAGATCGAGCTGTTGCGATTCCGCCTCTGTTTTTAAATTCATCGCCTCTTCAGGCGGCAGATCAACCACGAGCAGGCCGTCAACTCCGGCCTGCCGCGCATCGGTGCATAATTTTTGCAATCCATACTGATAGAAAGGATTGTAGTAGCCAAAAAGAACGATGGGCGCTGCAATGCGGGCGCGCACCTTTTTTACCAGCTTTAAAATCGCTTCCATGGAAAAGGGATTTTTCAGGGCGCGCTCAAAAGCGTGCTGGATGGTAATGCCGTCAGCCATGGGGTCTGAAAAAGGAACGCCAAGTTCGATTATGTCAGCTCCGCTTGACGCCAGGCAGTACAGCAGTGACTCGGTTACCAGCATATCCGGGTCGCCCGCGGTAATATAGGTTATAAGAGCTTTTTCTTTCTTTTCTTTCAGCTTCCGGAATGTTTCACTGATTCGCGACATATATTTTTTCCCTGCATGTTAGCGTGATATTTTTTACCCTTGAATCCTAGGACCCTTGGCCGCTGCTATTTTACCCTGGAACCCTCGGCCCCTCGAACTCTTGAACCCTGTCTTTTACAATTTTATTCCCATTCTCCCGGCAACAATGTTGATATCCTTATCCCCTCTTCCTGATATATTAATAATAATAATTGAGCCTTCCAGCATTTGCCGGGCAGTTTTCATAACATAGGCAACGGCATGCGCGCTTTCAAGCGCTGGTATTATGCCTTCGCTTCGCGTCAGCTCCTGA
>JAPLIX010000287.1 GCA_026388865.1 Pseudomonadota bacterium
CGCGCGGCACACGGAATATGACCAGAGAGCCCGCGATGACCAGGGATGAGACCATGCAGGCAATTGAGGTCGGGATAGATCTGGTGCGGCAGGCAGTGCAGGAGGGCGTTGATATTATCGGGACCGGCGATATGGGCATCGGCAACACCACCCCGAGCAGCGCTATTATCGCGGCATTCTCCGGGCTTCCCGTGGAAAGCGTGACGAGCAGGGGCACCGGCATCAGCGACGCGGGTCTCGCGGCCAAAATATCCGCCATAAAGCGGGCCCTGGCATTGAACCAGCCGGACCCCCGCGACCCGCTTGACGTGCTGGCAAAGGTGGGAGGGCTTGAGATAGCAGGGATAGCCGGCCTGGTAATCGGCGCGGCAGCGCACCGGATACCAGCTGTTATTGACGGGTTCATTTCAACGGCCGGGGCCCTGATAGCATGCGAGCTGAATCCCGTCATTGGCCAGTACCTGTTTGCCGCGCATCTTTCAGTTGAAAAGGGGCACCAGGCAATGCTTGACAGAATGCACCTGAAACCGCTCCTGGATCTTGACCTGCGGCTTGGCGAGGGGACGGGTGCTGCGCTGGGGATGTTTATAGTTGAAGCAGGCGTAAAAGTGCTCACGGAAATGCTCACGTTTGAAGAGGCACAAGTTTCGGACGGGCAGCAAGTATAAAAAAGGGGTTCAGGGTTCCAGGGTCCAAGGAGAGGGGTCAAGGGGCTAAAGGAAGAGTGATGAGGGTGAGTCGGTGAATGGGTGAATGGGTGAATAGGTGAATGGGTGAATAGGGGTTAAGGAGTCGATGGTCCGAGTGGAATCGCTTGAACCCTTGAGCCCTAATGGAAGGAGATTTCACAGCATGGTAACGCAGCTTGAATACGCGCGCAAAGGAACGATAACGGCCATCATGGAAGAAGTAGCCCGGAAAGAAGGCATGGCACCTGAGATGATGCGGGAGCTCATCAGCCAGGGGAAAATCGTGATCATTAAAAATCATCAGAACGGCTCCGCGCCGGTCGGTGTGGGCAAGGGGCTGCGCACCAAGGTCAACGCGAGCATCGGTACCTCATCTGACATTATCAGTGAGGAATTGGAAGTGCGCAAGGCGGTGGTGGCGCAGAAGGAAGGTGCCGACACGCTGATGGATTTAAGCGTGGGCGGCGATATCGATGCCATCAGGAGGCGGGTCATTGCCAGCGTGGATATACCGGTGGGCAATGTGCCCCTGTACCAGGCATTCTGTGAAGCACGGAAAAGATATAAACGGCATCGCTTTCATGGCCGTACACTGCGGCATTAACCAGATGACCATTGAGCGGCTGCGCAAGCAGGGCTACCGCTACGGCGGCCTGGTTTCCAAGGGCGGCGCCTCCATGGTCGGCTGGATGATTAAAAACAACCGGGAAAATCCGCTCTATGAAAAGTTTGACCGGGTGGTGGCGATCCTGAAAAAATATGACACGGTTTTAAGCCTGGGAAACGGCATGCGCGCCGGCGCCATCCATGATTCCTCGGACCGGGCCATGATCCAGGAGCTGATAATAAACTGCGAGCTGGCAGAGCTGGGCCGGGAGATGGGCTGCCAGACCATGGTCGAGGGCATCGGCGCGGCCAACTCAACGCGCTACGGCGCCGACCTGGTGTGCTATATAACGCCGGCAGAGCACCTGGCATTGCCCAATGAGGATGACGTGCGCGAAGGCGTGCGCACGGCAAAAATTGCCGTCTATATCGGGGACATGATTAAATACGGACGGCGGGAACGGGACCGGGATATTTCAAAAGCGCGCCGTGATCTGGACTGGGAGAAGCAGTTCTCCCTGGCCCTCTACGGTGACACGGCAGCGGCCGTGCGCGCAAGCAGAAAGCCAAGCTCGGAGCGCTCCTGCACCATGTGCGGCTCGTTCTGTTCCATGGATAACTGTAATTCATATTTTGCCGAAGACCTGGCGAAGAGCCCGAAAAAGTAGCGCGGGGCATTAGCAGGTTGTTGGAAAAGTTGTTTTTCAACAGCCTGTCAGCGGCAGCAAAGCAGGATGCCCAGCAGAGCTGCCAGTTCCGCGATAATTGCGGCAGAGCCCAGCACATCACCGGTTATGCCGCCCAGTGCGCGATGGATGTAGCGGCGATAGAGCAGAAGAATTGCCAGAAGCATGAGAAAGACCAGATAAAAGGACGGGAAGAAGAGGCAGGGGATCAGCACCAGCGTTGCCCGGATGAACGTTGTTTTATCAATGCTGCGCGCGAACACGCTGCCGATGCCGTCAGCGCGTAGATAGGGGCTGGCGTAAAAGAACAATACCTGCGCCCATCTGCCGAGAGCGGGATAGATGATGAGCGCTGCCGGGTGATGGCGGCTCAGCACCTCATCGAGCAGGGCGGTTTTAAAAAGCAGGGCAATGATTAAAGCCGTGGCCCCCATGACGCCGATGCGGCTGTCTTTCATGATCTCAAGCTTGCGCTCCACGGTGGTGCCCGGGCTGAAGAGGGCGTCAAAGGTGTCAGCTAGACCGTCGAGATGAAACGCGCCGGTTATCACTGTTTCCGCGGTAACTATGAGAATGGCAAGCACCAGGGTGTTGAACGGGAAGAACGGCTGCACCAGATACCATACGATGAACAGCAGGCAGCCGATGAGATAGCCGGTCAGCGGAAAGCAGATGAGGGCTTTCTTAAGATCGATCGTATCCGGTCCGGCGGTCGCCTTCAGGGGAATCCTGGTGAGAAACTGGATGGCAAATTTAAACGCGGCAATAAACTCCATCACCGTATTATCCTGTGCAAGGGTTGTCTGTAATATTTAATATCGTAGTTGTTCCATTCGTGTTTTTTGCGCAAGAAAAAATCGAAATACGAAAATCGAAGCACTAAACAAATTAAAAAAAAATGTTCCAAACATCAAAACAGCATATTTTCCAGAACTGTTTTAAATTTCCCTTTTTGGTCATTTGAATTTGTTTCGAATTTCTGATTTCGATATTCGGATTTGGTTCCAGCTTGTTCGGATTAGGGTATTATAGGTTAATTACACTAACTTTACAATTTTATTTAACGGAGTGTTCTTAAATAGGGTATGAATGAAATGATTATCGCCGCTGCCTGGGGCCTTGACGCGCTGCTCGGTGACCCGGAATTCCTTCCCCATCCAGTACGGGCCATCGGCCGGCTCATCACCGCTCTTGAGCATCCGGCCAGAAAGAGCATCGCCAGCGCCCGCATCGCGGGAATCGTGGTGGGTCTCATGGTGCCGCTTATTGCCTTTGCCGGCACGTTCGCGCTCATCCTGGCGGCGGTACTGGTTGATATCAGGCTCGGAACCCTGGTGTCCATATTCCTTGTCTACACCACCCTTTCAACCCGCTGCCTCGGCCAGGAGGCGCGGGCAGTGTTGCAGCGCCTTGAAGCCGGCGATACAGCGGGCGCGCGGAAGCGCCTGGCGCGCATCGTCGGACGTGACACCAATAAGCTTTCGCAGCAGGAGATAGTCCGCGCCACGGTTGAGACCGTGAGCGAGAATACCGTTGACGGGATTGTCTCACCGCTGTTCTATGCTTTCCTGGGCGGCGCGCCGCTGGCCATGGCGTTCAAGGCAATAAGCACGCTTGACTCCATGGTGGGATACAAGGATGAGCGCTACCGGGAGTTCGGCTGGTTCTCCGCGCGCCTGGATGATGCCGCCAATTATATACCGGCACGGCTCTGCCTGCTGCTTATACCGATTGCAGCGCTCGCGGTGATGCCGGGGAGAATGATGAAGATTGTGCGGATAATGCTGCGCGACGGCGGCAAGAGCCCCAGCCCCAACGCGGGGTTTCCTGAGTCCGGCTTTGCGGCAGCGCTGGGCGTACAGCTTGGCGGAGCCTGCCGCTATAAGGGCGTTATGCATGAAAAACCTTTGCTGGGAAGCAAGGAAAAAGAACTGGCACTGGCGGATATCGCGAAAAGTATTCGGCTCATGTGGGCGACTTCCATCCTGACCCTTCTTCTGGTGTGCTGCTATTCTTTTTTTCGGTAAAAAAAAATGCTGAAAGCTGATCGCTGTCAGCTTACAGCTTTTTAGAGAGGCTTTTATATGAACCATCTTTCACCCCAGGACATTGAAGCAGAATCAATGCGCATTATAGACCGGGAGGCCGGCAGCCATTCATTCTCTGAAGATGAATGGACTATTGTGCGGCGGATCATTCACGCTACCGCGGACTTTGAGGTGATGAAGACCATCCGCTTTCATCCGCAGGCCATCGCAGCAGGCATTGCAGAAATGAAGCAGGGAAATTCCGTGTACACTGACACGCAGATGCTCAAAGCCGCCATCGGGGGGAAACTGCAGGAGCAGTACGGCTGCAGTGCCGTGTGCCTGGTGGCAGATGACGAGGTAAAACGCGTCAGCAAGGCCGCGGGCCTAACCCGGTCCGCGGCAGCCATGCAGGCTGCCGCAGCGTCGCTGCAGGGCGCAATTGTAGCCATCGGCAATGCTCCGACCGCGTTGTTTAAAGCAGTCGGGCTCTGCCGGGAGGGGGCCATGAGCCCGGCTCTCATAATCGGCATGCCGGTGGGCTTCGTGGGCGCCGCAGAATCAAAACAGGCCCTGCTTGAGTCGGGCCTGGTGAGCATAACCATGCTGGGGAGAAAAGGCGGCACCCCG
>JAPLIX010000012.1:0-2455 GCA_026388865.1 Pseudomonadota bacterium
GTTTGCCGTTTTTATAATACTCTTTGCATATGCCTTCGCGTCTTTTATTTTGGTAGTTGCATTCTGATTTCACTTTCCCGTTTGGATAGTGTTGTGTTGCTATTTCTGCAGGCACGGCAACAGGGCACACGAAGACTAACAGAGTTAAAAACACTATAAAAGATCGCGCAGAAAGCATTAATTATTCCCTTTGCTTATGGGAGCTGACCAAGTTTCTTTATCTCATCAACGGAAAAGGGTTGATAGCCGGATTATAATGATCCGGTGGTTTATAGTATGGCGTGACGGTATCTCCCTTATACTTCATGTATACAATCTCAAGGCCGTCATTTCTGACTTTGCCCTGCACGGCTATTTCACCTTTCTCGCTTTGCGCCCAACGTACCATGTACAGGGCATCGCGGCCCGGTTCAACTTTGTATTGATGGGCATAGCAGCGCACGGTTTTTCCGCCTTTCTCAAGCAGGATGTGCCAGGTCCAGAAACTCTTGCTGCCGTAATATGAGACAGTTCCGGCTATTTCCACTTCCTTATTTTTATAGAGTTCGTATCGCTTTAGCAAGTCTTCGATTGAGGCGGTAAAAATATTTTCTGCAAGACTAATAGATATTTACAAGTACATCAAAAAACTAGGTCAGCAATTGCCTTGCAGTTTCAACTGGGCATGTGGCCGGTTACAGTTCATCATCTGAACGCTCTTCCTGGGGAGCGGCATGCGGTTTTGTGACCGGGGACGACGCAAACAGCGCGGCTCCTTCAGAGATGGTTACGGTTTTGACCCCTTTTTTGGCGAGCCACGTGGAAAACTCCTCAAGGTTTTTGAGCGGCCATGGCTCCCATCCCGTTTTATCCCCGATGCCATGGAAGCAAAAAACCACCCAGCCGTCATTTACCGTTTCACCAGCTTTTTCAATGAGCTGATGCTGTCATCACTGCGCACTACAAATCTTCCTATGTTGTGAGGATCAAAACCGTCTTTCCAGTTGGCGCGACTACCGCCGCTGGCGATACAGGAATAATACGGTTCGCTCAATTCCCTGAGATCCGATGGCCAGCTGTTATAGGGAGTGATGTAGGTCTTTATTTTACAGCCCAGTTTTTCAAGTTCTTTTTTGGAAAATTCGATTTCCCGCTGGCAGGAAATTGCGCGGATAGTAAGTTTCGCGCTCTGCGCAGAACCGGCCGGCCGCACATACAACTGCCCATGCTGGCTGTCAAAGTAGTAGCTGCCGGGGGATTGACGCAAGGCATCCATTGATGCTGCTGGTTTCATGATGCTGCCGCCGTCAAGAAGGCCGCCAACATGCTCATAGGCATAGGGCGCCCGGTAAATAGAGAGTTTTTCATCCTCTGCCGTCCAGCCGGTTATCTTCTCGTCATTGTACCGTTCCGGTATTTTTTTGGGATTGCTGTGCGTCAGGCTGTGCGATGCCACTTCCCATCCCTGCTGCTGCAGCGCAAGAATTTGCTTGCTGCTCATAAACTCACCGCCACCATAGACGCAAAAAAAATATATGATGCCGATGGTCGCAACCTGGTGGTTACGCTTCAGCACCGGCAGCGCTTTGGTATACACACTGGCAAGCCCGTCATCAAACGTAAAGCTCACCATGCCGGCCTGGCAGCACGCGCCGGAGATATGAATAGTACAAACCGCCGTCACCAACACGATAATAAGGAATATTTTTTTTCGAACCATATGGCAGTGCCCCCTGCATTCTAATCAATAGTTCAAAAGCCGGATATTTTTATTGTTATATATAATGGCTCTTCCAGGTTGTTTTTTTTAGGCCTGCTTATTTTCAACGAGCACGCCGGGAATATTTTTTATCTCAAAGAATTATGCGCAGTGCCGCGCACACTACCGTAGCCCAGGTGAGGGTTATGCAAAGCAGCTTTACCACAATACGCCAGCCTGACTCTTTGAGCGCTACAAAAAATGTGGCAATGCAGGGAAGATAGAGCACTAAAAAGACGCAGGCAATGACAGCCTGTTTGGCTGAAAGGTGAAGAGGCACCAGCAGGGCAATGGATACGTCTTTGCGCAAAAAGCCAAATAGTATCACCGATATTGCTTCTTTGGGGAGTCCAAGGACATGCACCACCAGCGGCTGCGCAATTCTCCCGATCAGTTGCAACACACCCAGCAGATCCGCTATGCTCACCACAAAAATTCCCCCAACAATCATCGGTGCTGCTTCTAAAAGAAACTCTTTGACCCGCAGCCAGAGTTTGCGCAGCAGCGTGCTGATATGAGGCATCTGGTAGGAGGGAATTTCTATCACCATTTCAGGAGATTTACCTTTCAGCATGGCATTAAGGATCACGCTGTTGATAAGGGCAACCGCTGTCAATATGCCAAAGACCAGTGCCACATAGCGCACCCCGAACGGGGATATCAGGGTTATAATCATTGCCGTCTGGGGCAGGCAGGGAGCTGCCATAAGCAATAACA
>JAPLIX010000012.1:2509-11289 GCA_026388865.1 Pseudomonadota bacterium
CCGGTACTTTGCACCCGCAGCTCAGCACCAGCGGGATGACTGCATGACCATGCAGCCCGATATGGTGCATGATCCGGTCTAACATCACGGCAAGCCGCGGCAGGTAGCCGGTATCTTCCCAGACCCCCAGCACCAGATAAAAGGAAAAGATATAGGGTAAAACAATAGCCAGGGGGATATATATGCCAGTGGTAAGCACCCCGAATGATTCCATGAATTCAGGGGATCGCCCCAGCAACAGGTGCTGCACCACCGGCACCGGCACCAGACTCTGAACCAGGGAGCGAACCGCAGGGCCGTACAGGTTTTTGAAAAATGGGTCAAACATGTAAGAAATTAAACTCTCACCGAGGGTACGAATCAAAAAGAATGAAAGAGCAAGGACGGCGGCGGCAATCACCAGTCCGGAAACCGGCCTGACACTGGCATATTCAAGCTTCTCCACAAAAGACCGATGCTTGTGGACTATTTGCTGCGCCTCCTGGCTGATATGGCCTATGATGTGCCAGCGTTCCTGATGATCGATGGCTGCAAATTCAGGCGGCACCAGTTCTCCCCGCATGGCTTTTGCAATAACTCCGCGAAGTTCTTTCAGTCCCTCGCCGGTGATTGCCACCAGCGTGATGACCGGCACCTGAAGTCTTCGTGCAAGTTCTTCTACATCGATCCGGATTCCTTTATGCCGGGCGCTGTCCCATTTATTCAAAACCACTATTAGCGGAATACCTTTTTCCAGAAGCTGCAGCGTAAGATAAAGATTTCGTTCCAGATTGGTGGCATCAACCACATTTATCATCAATTGCGCGTCACCTGCGTCGTAGAATTCTTTAGCTACCTGCTCTGCGGTGCAGGTGGGCTCAAGGGTGTAGGCACCGGGGACATCTATCAGCTCCACCATCCGGCCGTCAACTATCAGCGTACCTTTTGTATATGCAACCGTAGTGCCGGCATAGTTTGCAGAAATCACATCCAGCCCGGTGAGCCGCGAAAAAACGACGCTTTTGCCCACGTTCGGGTTACCAAAAAGCAGTGCCCGGAATTTCTCTGCCTCCACCGTAATATGCTCTGCCATTCCTCTGCCTATACCTACTTGGCTGCTGCCAATAGCAACCACGATAGTCCCTGCATCGGATACCTTGCGCAGTTTTATCCCCGGTCGTATGCCCAGGCTCTCCAGGCGTCTTTGTACTACTTCACTGGCATCGATATTTCTAACCGTGACTTCAAGATTATCTTCTGTCGCAATGAGATTTTTAACCATTTTAACTTACCCTTTTCACTGGTATCAGGCTGCATACAGCTGCGCTATGTGTTCCCTGCCATTACATAATAACATAATAATCAGGGAACAAGCATAAAACGAGAGAAATATCTTGAAGGTAGCGGCTCATTTCGGGAATGTAAGTATTACAGGAAACAGGTCAGGTTATAAATACGGCACTTGAAGGCTTAAAATGGGTTTTCCTGATATTTTTCTGACAGGCTTGATTTGGGAACCCCTACTGACAGACCTTTCCTATAATATATTGTAAAAAAATGGATCAGCCAGAACATAAAAACAATTTGTGCTATTACCCAATTTTCGATGGGTGGAAATTGTCACTGAACCACTCATTCCCCATGGACAGCATAAAAAACCCCCTCGACTATAAGTAGTTTTTTGATGAGGAAATGGGGACAGATTTATTTTCTTGTAGAAACGGGGGGGATCAGCGCCATATATATCTGCTGTTAATGTAAATCACGTGACTATTATTGGTCATGCTTTTACTGCTTATATCCCACATCCACTTTAGGCTCTTCGGCAATTACAATCGTACCAAATTTTTGCTCATACTTCTGCATGTTCTCATTGAGCGCCGCGACAATTCTTTTCATGTGCCCGGGGCTCACAATTATTCTCGCCGTGACAGCGCCTGCCGGCGGCACCACCATCAGATAATCCATCACAAACTCCTCCCTGTTGTGCGTCACAATCATGTTATTGGCATACACGCCGCCCTGGAGTTTCTCCGGGAAGTTGACTTTTATTTCCTGTTTATCGTTTGCCATTAAGGATATACCTTTCACTCATTAGGTTTTTAAAACTCCCTGTTAAGAAATTCCCTCGGATTTAATATCTTAATTCCCATATACAAACTCCCTGTTAAGAAATTCCCTCGGATTTAATATCTTAATTCCCATATACTCTGACACTTCAAGTAAGTCTTTATCACCTGAGATAATATATTCAGCTTTTAACGCGACAGCACATTCTATGAATTTATCATCATCCGGATCATCAATAACAACTTTTAATGCAGGGGTTTTTCCGCTAAAAACTGAATGAATCCCCCGTGCAAACAGCGAAAATATCTCTTTCAACTCCTTCTGGTTCTCCAGTCCAATGCGATTGAGAACAGTGGTGTATTCGCTAATGATCTCCTTTGAAAGACAGAGCGTGAGTTTTCCCTGCTTCCACATATCAATGATCTTTCGCGGGTTACCGCCAAAAAACGAGGAGACAAAGACATTGGTATCTATCACTACTTTCATTTCTTTGCAGTCCGCGCTTCCCGGATAGCCTTTTGTATAGTGCCTGCTGTAACACCATTAGACTTGAGCTTTTTACCAACGCGTGCCCACAGGTCATCAATGTACGTTTCGATATCCCGTTCCTGGATATAATCTTCGATCAGCTCCCGTATAACGACGCTTACGCTTTTCCCTTCAGCCTTTGCAATTTTTGCAAATTTTGATTTTATTTCATCGTCTACGCGGATTATCATTTGTGTTGACATTCCGTACCTCCAACAAAGTTATAATGTATATACAATATAACTTATCAGGCATTATTAAGTCAAGGATGTTTTCACTCTAAAAAAAAAAAAAAAAAAGGAGATAGTTTTTTACAAAGCAAATACCCGGAAATCATTTACACCCTCTTCTCTACCCTTCGTCTGAAATAGTTAGCCCTAGCTCTGCCGCTTTCTCCGGTGTCATGTTCCCGTCAGCTTCCCACCCCCTGATTCGGTAATAATCTGCAACCATGTTCGCAACCGGCGGCAGGTGCTCTGCGGCAGGGCCGTAATTTTTCTTCACTGTGACAAAACGCTCATGCAGGCCGTCAGAGGAAGAATCAAGCCCGCGCCTGAGGTTAATCAGGTGCTTGAGGTTGAATATCTTCTCTCCTGCCTTCATCAGTGATGTGAAATCCTGCTCCATGCCGGTCGCAAGATTGAGCCATGAAACAACTTCTGTTGCGGTTATCCCCGGGAACCCGACGGCAGAATAGTATTGCGCATAGCCGGCATGGGAAAAAGCGCAGAGCGCGAGCGAATTAAGAATGCAGGCATAGTCCTGACCCCTGGCAACCATTGCCGGAGCACGCTCTGCATCAAAGCGTATGCTTGCCATGTCCATCAGGTCAAAGCCTTCAACCTTCGGGTCTGCTGCCCCGGTGTGGATGGCGCCGCGGGGGTCGGTTGCATAGGCAAGGGCAAGAAAGTTGTGCGCCCGGGGGTCATGGGCCGGCACTTCAAGACCTTTGACCTCAATGGCAAACTTCTCCGCGCCGCTGCCTATAATCTGCGCCGCCCTTCTTGCGCCCTCGGCAAGCACTGCCCCGAACCCCTCCCGCCGGCAGATCTTTTCCAGCATGGCAAGCAGCGCCTCACCATTGCCGAACGTGAGCCTGATGCCATCGGTATCCTTTTCACTTATCAAACCTGACTCGAAACACTCCATGGCAAAGGAGAGCGTCCCGCCTGCTGAAATAGTGTCTATGCCGTGGCGGTTGCATATATCATAGGCTTTCTGCACGCAATGCATATCCTTAATGCCGCTTTGGGAGCCGAGCGGCGCTATTGACTCCCACACGTTCTGCCGCACCCCGGCTCTCTCGTTTGACTCAACACACCCGGTCGGGCAGCCCGCGCATTGATAGGGCCGGGACTGCCTGACATGACTTTCAATCTCGCTGAGCACCGCTTCATTGAACCCCTCCAGACAACTGTCACGCCAGTTGTTTATTGCGTGCCGCCCGTCATTAACAAACATGGTGAAAACTGCCCGGGCTTTTTCCGCGCAGTGCTCCGGGTCTTTGACCAGTGCAGGAAGAGCGGCCCTGATCGAGGTCATCAAGCGCTCTTTTTCTGCCACTGCTACATTCCAATCTCCCCGCACTGCTATGGCTTTCAGGTTCTTTGACCCCATCACCGCGCCAACACCGCACCGGGCTGCCGTGCGTGCAGCAGCCCCGTCGTGAATTATTGCGGCAAACCTGACCAGGTTCTCACCCGCTTTGCCTATCGCCGCAACCTTCACGTTTTCGCCGCAGTCTTGCCGGAGAATCTTTTCAGTCTCCCGCGTATCTTTCCCCCGAAGGCTCGCGGCATCCTCGATGGTGACTTCCTGATTTATAATTTTCAGATAGACTGGTCGTGTTGCCTTCCCGATTATAACTATTCCATCAAAGCCGGCCCGCTTCAGCTCCCGGCCCCAGGTACCTCCGGCATACGCCTCTCCCCAGATTCCGGTAAGCGGAGAAATAGTTGCAACGCAGTGCCTCCCGCTCCAGGGGACGATGGTCCCGGTGAGCGGCCCGGTCATAAAAATAAGGGGATTGCCCTCATCAAACGGATCAGTGCCGGGCATAACCGTTTCATGGATCAGCGCGGCAGCCAATCCAACGCCGCCGATATAATCCTCCGCCAACTGCTCTGAGAGCGGGATGGCTTCAATAGTCCCATCGCTGAGATCCGCTTTTAAAAGCAGTCCGGTGTATCCTTTATACCTCATATAATTTTACTCCCTGGATACTCTATAGCGCTTGGGATTATTTTTCAATAACGTGAGAGAAGGTTTGACGGCAGGCCCCTAAACAGTTGCTACGGCTGCCTCGCGGCTGCGGTCTTTGGAATGGTCGCGGGCGACGAGCATGTAGATGGACGGGATAACGAAGAGGGTAAAGATGGTGCCGATGGCCATGCCGCCGACGAGCACGAGGCCGATCGAGTTGCGGGCGGCGGCGCCGGCGCCGGAGACCAGCGTCAGCGGAAAGTGACCGGATATGGTTGCCACGCTGATCATGAGGATCGGGCGCAGGCGGGTCATGGCCTGGAGCTTGTTGGCGAACTCGACGATCAAGATGCCGTTTTTTGAGACCAGGCCAATCAGGGTCACCAATCCCACCTGGGAGTATATATTGAGCGTCGTCGTCCAGCCGGTTGTCCAGAATGGTATGTTCGGGCTGGGCATCTTCAGGAACATAAAGATGAGCGCCCCGAACATCGCCAGCGGCACCGAGCCGGCGAGGATGACAAAAGGATCACGGAAGCTGTTAAACTGAGCCGCAAGCACGAGAAAGATGAGAATCATGGCAAGCCCAAAGGCGGGGAGAAATTTGTGCCCTTCAGTTCTGAGCTGGCGCGACTCGCCCGTATAATCAATCACATAGCCCTGGGGCAGAATTTTGGCGGCTTCGTCTTCCAAATAGCGCAGCGCCTCGTCGAGTGGGCGCATGGCCACGCCGCTGATCTTGACGGCATTCAACTGCTGGAAGCGGTTCAGCGTGCGCGCAACGGTGGAGTCGCGCATCCCGGCGACCGTGCTCAGCGGCACCACCTGACCGCCGGACCCGGTGATGTAAATATGCTGCAGCTGATCGGGATTGAGGCGGTCAACGCGCTTGATCTGCGGAATGACCTTGTAGCTGCGGCCGGCAATGTTGAAACGATTCACATAATTGCCGCTCAGCATCGCTGACAGGTCAGCCCCGACCTGCTGGAGATTGAGCCCCAGGTCGGCCACCCGGTCGCGATCAATCACGATCTCGGACTGCGGCTGATCGATCTTGACATCGAGGAGCGGCGGAAAGGCAAATATGCCGCTCTGCACCGCCTGCAGCTGGATCTTCGTGGCAAGGGCCAGGACCTGGTCCAGCTCAGCCGTAGATGCGATGATGAACTCTACCGGAAAATCACCTCCTCCCGGCAGCGCCGGAGGAGTTACCGGCAAAACTTTTATGCCCGGGATGGCACGCAGCTTCTGCTGCACTTCAGAGAGAATTTGCTTAGTTGTCCGCTTGCGCTCGTTCCACGGCTTGGTGATCAGACCGCCGAATCCGCCTGCCGGGAACGTGATCTGGAAGGTGAAGTCGGTTTCAGGAATACTCTGAAATATCTTATCGGCCGCAGTAGTAAAATGGCTGGTCAGTTCGAGGGCGGAGTTTGCCGGCGCATCGACAATGCCGAAAATCGCCCCCTCGTCCTCGATAGGAGCAAGTTCAGCAGGCGACATCATGAACATGGGTATCGTGAGCAGGCTCAGGATAATCCATACCGTATAGACAGCCGGACGCGCGTTGAGCGTGACGTCGAGCCAGCGGCCGTATGCGGTCCGTAACCGTTTAAAATAATCTGCAATTATTTTTGCCAGCCCATGCTCTTCAATCCCCGGTTTCAGCATTTTGGCCGACATCATGGGAGAGAGCGTTAGCGCGACAACTCCTGAAATGATGACCGCGCCGGACAGGGTCAAGGCGAACTCTCGAAACAGCGAGCCGGTCAGCCCCCCCTGCAAACCGACGGGTACATATACTGCCGCCAGGGTCAGGGTCATGGCGATAATGGGCCCAACCAGCTCGCGGGCGCCCAGCAGCGCTGCCTCTGTCGGTGTTTTCCCTTCGCTCAGATGCCGCTCGACGTTTTCAACCACGACAATGGCATCGTCGACCACAAGTCCTACGGACAGCACAATAGCCAGCAGCGTGAGCAGGTTGATGGTGAAGCCGAACACCTGCATCAGGAAAACCGCCCCGATAAGCGACAGGGGTATCGCCACAATCGGAATAATAACCGAGCGCACGGAGCCGAGGAACAGAAATATGACAATCATGACGATGATCAGGGTATCGGTAAGGGTTTTCAAAACCTCGCTGATGGCATTATTGATATAGTCGGTGGCATCATAGGCAAAGCCCGCCTGCATGCCGCTGGGCAAATCCTTTTCGATGAGCGCCATCTCCTTGCGCACGCGCTTGATCACATCGATGGTGTTGGCGTTGGGCAGGGTGGCAATTTCCATAAAGACAGCGGTCTGCCCTGATAATCGCACTTCGGCGTCATAGTCCTCGGCGCCCAGCGCAATCTCGCTGATGTCTTCCAGCCGCACGATGGCGCCGCCCTGTTCGCGGATGACCAGCTGCTTGAACTCCTCCGCTGAATGCAGGTCGGAGTTTGCGGTCAGGTTGACCTGGATGAGCGAGCCTTTTGTCTGGCCGACAGCGGTGAGATAGTTGTTGCTGGCCAGCGCCTGGCGGACCTGCGCCGGGCTGATGTTGAGCGCGGCCATGCGCTCGGGCTTAAGCCAGATGCGCATGGCGAAGGTGCGGGCGCCGAGAACATCGGCGCGCTGTATGCCCTCGATGGCGGAAAGGCGCGGCTGCACGGTGCGGATGAGGTAGTCGGTGATCTGGTTCTGCCCAAGAATGTCGGACCTGAAGCTCAGATAGGCCGCGGCAAACTGGCTGTCAGCCGCCTGGATGTTGATGATCGGCACTTCAGCCTCCGGGGGCAGGTCCTGGCGAACCTGGTCAACTTTAGAGCTGATTTCTGCGAGCGCCTTGAGCGGATCGTAGTTGAGCTTCAGCCTGACGCTGATGCTCGAGAAGCCCTGAGCGCTTTTGGACTGGATGTAGTCAATGCCGTCGGCGGCCGCAATAGCTCGCTCCAGCGGCGTGGTAATGAAGCCGCGCACCAGATCAGCGCTGGCACCGACATAAACGGTCCTGACGGTGACTGCCGAATTCTCGCTGCGCGGAAACTGGCGGACGATGACCGAGCGGATCGCCTGCAACCCCGCAATGATGATGACGAGATTGATAACCAGCGCGAGAACCGGACGGCGGATAAAAAGGTCGGTAAAGTTCATAGTCAGCAAGAATAATGACAGAGTTTAGAGCCGTGGCGTCACATCATCCCGATCAGGTGTCTTTGGGTGTGGGCGCGATTTTGAATTCAGGAGCCAGGGTATTATCAACAGCGACTGCCTGTCCGTTGCGCAGTTTAAAGACGCCGGTACTCACGACGGTCTCGCCTTCCTTCAGCCCGGCGATGACGGCAGCGAAATCTCCGTGCCGCACCCCGAGCCGCACAAACTGCTGGCGCACGACCCTGGCCGGCGGGCTGTTTTTGTCGTTTTTATCATCCTCCACGATGAACACCGAGTCGCTGTAAGGAGCATTAAGCACCGCTGTAGCCGGTATGGCAAGCACGGTATTCTGCTCCGGCAGCACCACGGTCACGCTGACGAACATTCCGGGGCGAAGGCGGTGCCGTGTATTTTTCACCGTCGCCTGCATCATGATGTTGCGCGTGGCGGTTTCGACCTGGGGGTTGATCGCGGTGATCGTCCCCTCAATAACCTGGTCGGGAAGCGCATCTGTTTTCACCCGTACGGTAAGGCCGGTACTGATCCGCGCAAGCTGCTGCTGCGGCAGGGAAAAATTTACAAAAATCGGATCGAGGGCCTGGAGTGAAACGATCGCCTCACCGGCGCTTAGAATCTGGCCCAAATTGACCAAACGGATGCCAAGGACGCCGGCAAAGGGCGCCCTGATGGTTTTCTTCGCGATTAACGCCCGCATGTTGTCGGCCTGAGCAACGGCCTGCTTGTGCTGCGCATCAGCATTATCATATTCTGACTGGGACGAGGTTTTCTGGGCAAGAAGTTTGCGTGCGCGCTCCAAAGTTATTTTCGTCAGCGCAACCGTGGCCTCCGCCGAGCGGAGCTGCGCCGTC
>JAPLIX010000012.1:11308-11730 GCA_026388865.1 Pseudomonadota bacterium
TCGCCGGCCTGCACCATCGTGCCCGGCTCGAATGCGATCTGGACGACCTTACCGGTCATTTCCGCGGATACCATCACCCCCTGAACCGCAACCAGCGATGCCACTGAGGTGAGCACAGACTCCCAGTTTTCCGTATGCGCCACGGCGGTAGTCACGGTCTCGGGCAGGGGCAGTTTTTTTTGCGCGATCATACGGCTTATCTGAAGGCCTTTGATTCCGCCAAGAACGCCGGTCAACACAACCAGTCCAATGATGGCAATGATTATTTTCTTCTTCATATTTTTTTACGGACTGCGTATACAGTTATGGCAACATGCTTTGCCTGCAACACCGCTCAGGCACACCGAAGCCGACATGTATGTGGTCAAACGGTTTAAGACAGAATCGGCATCAAACGAAAAGATGGTGCTGCCTCATCATTA
>JAPLIX010000512.1:0-2729 GCA_026388865.1 Pseudomonadota bacterium
GCGGCACGAGACAACATCTCCCGTTTGGCAGCCCAGCAGGGCTGGGGTGTCAAAGTGGAAGAGCGGGAAAACGAATTTCTCATCACTCTCACCAGGCCATAGGAGGCAGCGCGCGTCCATGCTGAAGAAATTGTTCCGTCTGAAGGATAAGCAGCCTGCCGAGAACTATGAGGAGGCACGGGGCCTCTTGATCTACGGCAGCGTCAATGATGTTATTCGCGCCGAGGGGCTTCTTAAAAAAGCAGGGTATGACTATATCCGGGTGGTTGCGCCGCCTCCCCAGTACCGTACCGGCTGTGACCTGTCTTTGGAATTTCCCCTGGTGGAGCAAATTGGAATTGTGCGGACCCTGGAGCAAAACAGCTGTCAGCCGCTTGATATAATAAATATTGTGGAAGAGCTGCTGCGGCCCACGGAGATCTGCCATGTCAAGGATTTTGGCGACTATGTCATGGTCAGGGCAGCAAATATGAAAATCACTTTTGAAAAAGCCACCCGGAAGATTGTAAATATTTCCGGCGGCGGCTGTTCTGATGTCCCCTATCTTGCCGCTGAAATGATTGGTAAAACCCTTGATGAAGCGCCTGCCCCTCGTGATGCAGGATATACGCTCTGCGCCTATACCCTTGCCATCGCCTTTGAAGAAGCGCGGAAATTATCCGGCGTCCCATGAGCCTGCTGCTTGCCGGTACCATTCCCAGCACTGACCTTGAGCTTATCACCGGGGAGGCAGTGCTTGCTGACGGGAAGCTCCTCATTGGCAGAAGCAGCGTTTCCATCAACCGCGGCACTGCTGCCATGATCGGCGCAGCCTGCGCAATTGCCGCCTGCTGCAATGATGAGGCGCCGCGCTGCGTCATCGGCGGCGATATCGGCAAACGCATGGGCAGCCGCAGCGTCTATCGCTATCTTATCCGGGAGCTGCCGCGCCTCGATGCTTCGATTCTTTGCCTGCACTATATTATTCCCGATATCGCGCTGCACAACCAGATGCTCTCCTCTGTCAGAAAGATGGCGTCACGGCCGCTGCTGATAGCGGATGCGGGGTTCATGTATGCAGCTAAGGCAAGCGGCCAGGCCTCTTGCTATGACCTGTTCCTGCCGGACCTGGGAGAGCTGGCATTTCTTGCCGATGATAAGGCCATGCATCCCGCCTATACCAGAGGCTTCCTCACCCGGCTCGAAGATAATCCCGCGGGACTTATCGAGCGTGCTTATGCGAGCGGTAATGCCGCCAGATATCTGTGCGTGAAGGGCAGGAGAGATTATATCTGTACTGAGGGTAAGATTGTTAATGAAATCAGCAGCCCGGTGATTGAAGAGCTTGAGCCAGTAGGCGGCACCGGAGACACCATAACCGGCATGGTTGCAGGGCTTGTGCATCATGGCTATCAACTGCCTGAAGCGTGCAGCATTGCCTGCAGCGCCAACCGGCTTGCCGGCCAGATGGCCCATCTCAGCCCGGCCACGCAAATAGAGGAAATTATTTCCCGCATACCCGCTGCGCTCAAGCAGCTTGTAACGTTATCCTGAGCTGTGCCTAAAACTTATACTTTGCGTTCAAGCGCTTTCTTTGTTATTTTTAAGACACTCCCCAACAGAAAGGTGCTCGCGTGGATTTAAGACAGCTTGAGGTTTTCTGTAAAGTAGTTGAACTGAAAAGTTTTTCCAAGGCTGCGGAAGCGATTTTTCTGACCCAGCCGACGGTGAGCCAGCATGTCAGCGCGCTGGAAAACTTTTTTAACCTGCAGCTTCTTGACCGGATGGGAAAAGAGATACAGCCCACCCATGCCGGCGAGCTGCTCTACCAGTATGCCCAGGAAATGCTCCGTCTCAAAGAGAAAGCATGTCAGAGCCTTAGCCACTATGCAGGGAAAAAATCCGGGCACCTGCGCGTCGGAGCCAGCACCATTCCGGGAGAGTATATCCTTCCCGCCCTTATCGGCGCATTTAAAGAGCAATTCCCCGAGATAACCGTGACGCTCCTCATCGGCGATACCCGGCAGATTGTTGAAGCGGTCACGGCGGGACGGATTGAGATCGGCGTTGTGGGAGCAAAAATAAAATCAGAGCAGCTCTTCTATCAAACGCTGGTAGAGGACAGAATTGTCCTGGCAGCATCACGGAGAAGCGCTCTCTGGGGCAGGGGGTTTATCCTTCCCGCGGACCTCATGCACATTCCCGTTATCCAGAGGGAAGACGGCTCGGGCACCCGCATTGCCATAGAAAAAGCCCTTGCCGCGCGGAAAGTTGATTATCGCAGTCTCAAGGTTATCGCAGAGATGGGGAGCACCGAGGCAGTGAAGCAGGGAATACTCGTCGGAATCGGCGTCTCGTTTCTCTCGGAGCGGGCGATAGTCAGGGAAAAAGAATACGGCCTGCTCAGGGAAGTGCCGGTCAAGGGCATAGACATACGGCGCAGTTTCTACAGTGTCCTTAACCGGAGAAAGACCCCGTCCCCGCTCTGTAAAGAATTTAAATCATTTCTTGCAAAGCACGGCGAGAATGCATGAAACCACCGTACCGAATCCCGAATGCCTTCGGGAAGCAATGCTCTGTGTTTTAAAAAATATAATTAAAATCTGGAACTCATGAAATCAGGAGAATGTATCTTTTTCCCCAGCGTGAGTTTCTGAGTTCCAAATTTAATCTTTTACAAAAAAACGAATTAACAGGAGGAGATAATGGCTGAGATAACGCTCAGGGGACACACCATTCACACCTGCGGC
>JAPLIX010000512.1:2801-6738 GCA_026388865.1 Pseudomonadota bacterium
CGCCGGCGCCTGATTTTGTTCTGACCAGAACCGATCTTGCGGATGTGTCGCTTAAGGATTTCACCGGCAAAAAAATTGTGCTGAATATCTTCCCCAGCATTGACACGCCGGTGTGCGCTACGGCAGTGCGAAAATTTAATGCCGAAGCCGCCAAGCTCGCAAACACCGTGGTGCTCTGCGTGTCGGTTGACCTGCCGTTCGCGCTCAAGCGCTTCTGCGGCGCGGAAGGGCTTGAGCAGGTGATCCCGGCATCAGAGCTGCGGCGGCGCAAATTCGGTGAAGATTACGGCGTGCGGATTGTGGACGGTCCGCTGGCAGGATTGTTTTCACGGGCAGTGGTGATTATTGACGGGCAGGGGAAGGTGATATATACCGAACAGGTTCCCGAGATCGGGCAGGAGCCAGATTACGCGGCTGCATTAAAGGCGCTCAAATAAAAAGCAGGCTGTTGAAAAACACCCATCTGCTTCGTTGTGCTTATCCTTCGTCATTGCCACGTACGTTAAAAGTACGCCTCATTCCACAGAATTTCGCACGCCTTGCATCTGGATGTTTTTGACCAGCCTGGGAAAAACTGTTTTCCCGGCAATCTTCTACTCCGCCTTCTCTGGTTTTGCCGGCAGCGGGCAGGGTATGCGGTGCATGGCGCTCTCAAAGGTGGCCGTGGTTACGGCGTGCACGTCTGGAGCATTTTCCTCAGAGGCCGGCGGCAGGGGAGCGGCATTCTGCCCGGCAACAGTCACAACGACTGTTTTACCTGCCTTCAGGTCTTCATTGACGCTGGCGAGCGTTTTGGTCATGAATGCAAGCATGTTCGATGGTGTCCCTGTGCGTGCTCACTGATAAGCGGTTGTTCTTCTATGACATTATTCACCTCTTTATGAATTTATAGAAGAGGTTTTTTAAAATGCCCGCGGCTGAATAGAATGATAACACATTTTGCGGGCAGACGGCAACACACCTGCCGCACCCCATGCACTCTATGGTGCGAATCTCCCCTTTCTCCCTGACCAGCCGCGCAACCGGTATCCCCATATCACAGACCCGGTCACATTTCCCGCATGCAATGCATTCTTCCTTTTTTGCCTTAATCCGGTACAGCCCTGCAACGCTCAATACTCCCCAGAGCGCGGCAAACGGGCACAGCACGCGGCAGAAATTCCGATTGCCGGTGAGCGGGATGAGCAAAAAGCTTGCGTAATAGCCGTAGGTGACAACGTCATAATAGAATTTCCCCGCGCGGTTGTAGGCGGTGCCCGCGTCAATAATCATGAAGGCAAGATACACGACAAGAAGCGACAGCGTCAGCCATTTCAAATGCCTGAGCTTCCACCACAGTCCGTTTCTCGGGGTTTTGTCCCGGAACGGATAGCCGATGGTCTCCCGTGCCGTGACGCATGGGCAGCACCAGCCGCAGTCAACCCGCTTGCCGAACAGCAGCACGATCCCCATATAAATAAAAAAGGTAAGTGACCCGATGGTGTGAATTGCCGGAAAGCTTCCCCACTCGCCGCCGAGGATGGGCACCTGTACCTTGAAGGCCAGCGGTATCAAGAGCCACAGCAGCACGTAAAGCGACAGGATGGTTATAATGCGCGCCTTTTGATAGGGGTCCTTTTCACCAGAAAAGCACAAAGGTTGAGAGGATGACTATAATCCGCACTTTTTGATACAGGTCTTTTTCATTATCAATCCTCCACAAACCGAAGAAGATGAGCAGCGCTGCCCCGGCATAGCCGGCGGGGTTGTAGTTAATCTTGAAGAAATAGAATTCTAAAATAGCAAAGGCTACCAGGCTTGCCATGGCAAGCACCTTGATAGCTCGGGAGCTGTCGTTTCCGTCTGACGCGATTACTTTTTCCATACAGAGAACCTGTCCGTTAGTCTGAAGACGCATTGAGATGATATTAAAGGCATAATGAGTTCGCGGCAGTGAGTCAAATAGATACTTTCTATAAGGGGCACGATTAGTATAGATATTATCGAATTGACATTTTGCGCGGCTGCCTGCATTTTTAAAAGGGAAAGAGCATCTCATGTAAATCAGTTTTTAATCACTCACCGCGGATGATTTTTTAGAGACTCCCGGTAACGGCGCAGTTGAAAAACCAGGCATTTTCAAAACAGCGACACAATTTTTAAACAGGTGATAGAGAAAGGAGGATCGCACAGTTAACAGTGGAAATGCCCGGTGTGGTAACACGCCATTTCGGGGATAAGGATAAAGAATAATTAATACTATTTAAAAGGAGAAACCTTATGATTCGACAGACGAAAAAAGTTTCAACGTATTGTTACCTGGCGGTGATGTCAGTGCTGCTTTTGTCCCTTTCCGCCTGCAACCAGCTGCTGCCGGACGACGATTACAATGACCCGCTCTCTCATGATAATCTCTATTATGACTCGAGCGCCGGGACACTCACCTTTCAGGCAGTATTTCATGCAGCCCCGGCAACGGCAGGCACCTGGCATTTGATTATTCATAAAGACGGGTCCAATAAGGACAATTGCTTTTTCACCACCGGTGTGTCACCCCACCAATTCTACCAGGGTCTGTTAAAGCTCGGGGCTACTGCCGGAGACAACCTCACCGGAGATAATTATACAGACCAGAACGCTTACACTGAGGGGTCAGCGCTTGAAGTATCAATAACCTGGAACGGCGCGGTAAAGAAGTACCCGCTCGATGAATTTCTCAAGGAAGAGATACCAGCCGGTTCGGCAACACAGGAAAAAGTCGGATTGGAGATGCGTTTCAGCGGGAACCGTTCAACCGAATATACCGCAAGCCCACCCTCGGACACCACTGGATGTTTAATGTGTCTATACAGCTGCCCGGCCGGAGTGAGCAGCAATGCCAAGGCCAACAACTACCAGCTTGCAACGCTCGATGGCGGCGTGTGGCGATACTTTGCCAACCCGAGCGTAGTACCGGCAGATGGCACGCCGGTCACCATCACGGTGAAGGTCATAAAGTAAACACTGTTCGCGCGGAGAATATGGAGAGCTGCGGAAACCGGCCAAGCTCAACGGCATTCCGCAGCTCTTCTTTAAAAACCGTGTCAGGTTAAGGAGTCATAATGCTGAAGGGTACTATATGCCGGCAGATGATCATCGTGCCGGGGATTATAGCTATACTTCTGCTGCTTCCGGGACAGCAGACCATGGCGGAAATTAACACTCTGTTTAATGTGAATTATGTCCTGCCCGGCATGACGCACAGTATCGATATCGGCCAGATGAATAGTTTTCCTGCGTGCCCGCAATTTTTTATCTTTGTCCTGGGCAAGGGGACGCTGGGCATTTCAGTAAAAAAAGATGATTATCCCGGAGACATTATCTTTATGCTCGGCAGTGCAAATTCAAGCGCCGGCACTGTTCCCATCTACCGGCTCGGCACATCAAAGGGGATGATAGACCAGATAATAGAAATAGGCGATGATAACGCGCCGTATGGTTTTGTCTGGGTCTACTGCGGCGTTGCCTATTCTGCACTATCGCCCAAATATTTTTATCAGCTGAGACTTTCGCTGGCCCCTTAAATGACGGCGGCTGGTACGAATGGAGCACCAACCCCGACAACCCGCGGGAGACCGGCGAGCCGAAATAATAGCAAAGAACCTGCTGGTTAAAACAGGGGATTGTGTCGCGCTGCCCGCACTTTTTTATCGGCGTGCCGGAAAGCCCCGTCCCGCTTAGGCGGGATGGGCGGGGAGCTTCACAAATGGCTTGCCCCATTTAAGACCGGGCCCATTCCGCTGATTGCTGGCCCGCGGTGATGATGACCAGCCGTATGCCTTTGTCCGGGTATGCGGCTGGTCAGCTTTTTCTAAAGAGGCGCTACAGCATGGCTATCAGCTGAGATTATGACTGGCGCTGTAATCCTCCCGAGATTGTGGAGGGCAGACCTGCTCCTGTTCCAGTGGAACTTTAATGG
>JAPLIX010000061.1 GCA_026388865.1 Pseudomonadota bacterium
TTTAAGGGTAAATCGGTAACGAGGTAAAAAGGTGAAGAGTAAAAGGCAACCCACCTTCGCACAAGGCTACGGTGGGCAGGCACGCACAAAGGCATAAGGCACAAAGGTAATCTGTCTTCTGAAAGTCTGTTTTCTGTTGTCTGTCATCTGAGTTTCACTGGTCACGGTTCGACAGGCTCTCCGCAGGCGAGTCACTGTTCACCAAACACGTGCCTGAACGATCTTTGCACTAAAAAACCTGAGATTGTGGTACTATTACCGTGAATTATTTTAATCAACAGCCAGTCAGCTGGCTGATACCCGTGCAGCTGGCAAAATCATATATACCTGATAATGCAGATCTCCTTGAGTGGCAACATGCGGGCATTCAGTCAGTCGTGAATCTGCTTGAACCATATTATGAGGATGTTGTTACACAGGAGTTCAGGCAGGGGTTTACGGTGCTGCACTCACCAATACCTGATATGTGTGCACCGACACTGGACCAGCTGCAAGCAATTGTACAATGGATTGACCGGGAGATTTGCGCAGGGAAACGGGTGCTGGTACACTGCTTTGCGGGGATTGGAAGAACCGGGATCATCCTTACCGCATACCTCATGTATAAGGGTGAAGCAATGCACGATGCTCTGAACATGGTTCTCAAGATTGGCTCGGAGCCGCAAACCCGGGAGCAGTTTGATATCCTGGAAGAGTTCAGCCTTCGGCAGAAGGATACCGGCACAGAGGGAAAAAAAACGACATAGTCTTATGAATGAACAAAAACAGTTTAAAGCAGGATATGTTGCAATCGTTGGCGGCCCCAATGTGGGCAAGTCTACCCTGGTTAACCGGCTGGTGGGCGCAAAACTCTCCATTGTTACGCCCAAGCCGCAGACAACCCGCAGCACCATCCGCGGCATTCTCACGACCGCCGAGGCACAGATCATTTTCATGGATACGGCAGGCATTCACAAGCCCAGGGACATGTTCGGTGAATACATGGTCAGCGCGGCAAAAAAGACCTTTCTTGATGCTGATATTATATACCTGATGGTAGAAAACACCCTGCCGCGAAAAATTGATTTGCAGCTCATTGAAGACCTGCAGACGACGAACAAGCATATATTTCTGCTCATTAATAAAGTTGATCTCGTAACGAAGGAGTCCATTTTACCGGTGATTGATGCCTACCGCTCGACGATGGATTTCAGTGCAATACTTCCCATCTCCGCACTCGACGGCGATAACACTGAAGCCCTCCTGCAAATGACCATTGACTTTCTACCGAAGAGCCCGCCCTATTTCCCGGACGATATCACTTCAGACCAGATCGAGCGGGAGTTCATCTCGGAGTTTATACGGGAAAAGATATTTATGAATACCTTTCAGGAAATACCCTACAGTACCGCGGTAGTGATTGATGATATGACCGAGCGGGAGGGAGGGGGCGCCTATATATGCAGCACCATCTACGTGGAGAAAGATTCCCAGCAGGGTATCATCATCGGCAAAGGCGGGCAGATGATTAAAAAAATTGGAGAAGCGGCGCGCCGCGAGATTGAGGATTTTGTGGGTTATCAGGTCTATTTGGAATTGCATGTTAAGGTGGAAAAAAGCTGGCGCAAGGAAATCAAGGCGCTCAGGAAGCTGGGCTACCGTTAGACAGTTTATTTTCAGTGAATGATATGCTAAGAAAACATCTGGATGGTACCGAGGATGCGCAGTTAACCTGACAAGCAGATTATTAAGGAATGTGAGACATGACAGCGAACGATGACAGCGAACGAATGAATGCGGGCGACAATGCCGGAGACGCAGCCGGGCGCAGGGATTTCATCAGGGACATTATAGAAGAAGACCGCAACACCGGCAAGCATCAGAGCTGCGTGTATACCCGATTCCCGCCGGAGCCGAACGGCTACCTGAGCAAGGAAGACGTGGAATATGTGGACTCGATTCAGGAGGATGTGCGCTGGCTGGGTTTTGACTGGGAAGACCGCAGGTACTACGCGTCAGACTATTTCGAGCAGATCTATGAATATGCCGAGCAGCTCATACAGGCCGGCAAAGCGTATGTCTGCGATCTGAACGCTGAAGAGACCAGGCAGTACCGCGGCTCGTTCACCGAGCCGGGCAAGGAGAGCCCGTACCGCAACCGCACGGTGGAGGAAAATCTTGACCTGTTCCGGCGCATGCGGGCAGGGGAGTTTCCGGACGGCTCACGCACGCTGAGAGCTAAGATCGACATGGCCTCACCCAATATCAACATGCGCGATCCGGTGCTCTACCGCATCCTGCGTTTTGAGCACCACCGCACGGGCAGTGCCTGGTGCATCTACCCCATGTATGACTATGCCCATCCCATCTCTGATGCCATCGAAAAGATTACTCATTCCATCTGCACCCTTGAATTTGAAGACCACCGACCGCTCTACGACTGGTTTATAGAAAATCTCCCGGTTCCTGCCCGGCCCCGGCAGATCGAGTTTGCCCGCCTTAACTTAACCCATACGGTGATGAGCAAGCGACGACTGCTGCTGCTGGTACAGGAAGGACACGTCAAGAACTGGGATGACCCGCGCATGCCGACCATTGCCGGGCTGCGCCGCAGAGGATATACGCCTGAAGCAATACGTAATTTCTGCGATACCATAGGTGTTGCCAAGCGTGACAGCACGGTGGACATTGCGCTGCTTGAGCACTGTATCAGACAGGACCTTAACAAGCGTGCAGTGCGGGTGATGGCAGTGCTCAGGCCGCTGAAGGTAGTCATTGAAAACTATCCTGAAAACCAGTCTGAGGAGCTTGACGCCATTAACAACCCTGAAGACCAGAATGCCGGAATAAGAAAAGTTCCGTTCTCGCGAGTGCTCTATATTGAGCAGGATGATTTTCGTGAAGACCCGCCGCCGAAATATTTCAGATTGTCACCGGGGCGCGAAGTGCGCCTGCGCTATGCATATTTTATAAAATACACCGGAGTGGTTAAGGATGAAAAGACCGGCGAGATAACGGAAATCCGCTGCACCTATGACCCGCAGACAAAGGGGGGCGATGCCCCCGACGGCAGGAAGGTTAAAGCAACCCTGCACTGGGTCTCAGCGAGCCATTCAATACCTGCAGAGGTGCGCCTGTATGACCATCTTTTCCACACGCCTGATTCCTCGGCAGATGAAAATGTTGATTATAAAACCTTCCTCAACCCGAAATCACTGGAAGTGCTGAAAGGCTGTTTTGTTGAACCAAGCCTGGCAAAGTCTGTTCCCGGCAGCCGCTATCAGTTCGAGCGCCTGGGATATTTCTGCGTTGACCCGGATGCAGCAAAAGGAAAGCCTGTTTTCAACAGGACCGTGACGTTGCGTGATGAGTGGGCGAAGATTGAGAAGGGCGGAAAGGCTCCGGCGAAGAAAAAGAATTAGTTGTGCGGTCTGAGTAATGAGTGCTGAGCTATTTCAATTGCAGATTGGGTAAAGAGGAGAAAAGGTGAAGAGGTTTAGCCTCGACAAGCTTATGGCTTATCACAAGCGGGTCACTTGTCAAATAGGCAATACAGAGAACCTCTAATAATTCCCAATCCGTCACTCCCGCACCCATTTTCATGAGTGTAAACTCCAGCGGGAGTCCAGTAATTTGAAATGGTTATAGATTCCCGTCCCCGACTAAAACATTCCAGGGCAAGCTTTCACGGGAATGACATTTTTAGAGGTAGCCTACAGTCTAATAAGAAAGGGCTCGATTATGCTGAATAAAATAAATCCCACCCAGACAAAGAGCTGGCAGGCCCTGCGCGAACATTTCGGAAAGATGAAACAGGTGCATATGAGGGACCTCTTTGCCGCCGACGGGCAGCGGTTTCAAAAGTACTCCATTTGCATCAATGACATCCTGGTGGATTACTCAAAGAACAGGATAACTGCTGATACGATGCAACTGCTCTGTAATCTGGCAGAAGAAGTGCACCTGCAGGACGCCATTGAAAAAATGTTTACCGGGGACCGGATCAATGAGACTGAGAACCGTTCGGTACTGCACATAGCGCTGCGCAACCGGGAGAACCGGCCGATTATTGCCGACGGAAAAGATGTGATGCCGGAAGTAAACGCCGTGCTGAAGCAGATGAGAGTTTTTTCAGAGCGGGTTATAAGCGGGGAGTGGATGGGATATAGCGGAAAGAGGATCACCGATATTGTGAACATCGGCATCGGGGGATCTGATCTTGGCCCGGTCATGGTAACGGAATGCCTGAAGCCATACACGAAGACCGGCCTTTCGACCCATTTTGTTTCCAACGTTGATGGAACCCATATTGCAGAAACGCTGAAATGGTGCAACCCTGAAACCACCCTGTTCATGATTGCCTCCAAAACCTTTACCACCCAGGAAACCATGACCAATGCCTTTACGGCGCGGCACTGGTTTCTCAGCCACGCGCGGCAGGAGCGCCATATTGCCCGGCACTTTGTCGCGATATCAACCAATGCGGCAAAGGTCAGGGAGTTCGGCATTGATGAAGAAAATATGTTTGTCTTCTGGGACTGGGTAGGCGGCCGCTATTCCCTATGGTCGGCAATCGGTCTGTCGATTGCCTGCGCGATCGGCTTTGAGAATTTTGAAGATTTGCTGCAGGGCGCTTATGAGA
>JAPLIX010000086.1 GCA_026388865.1 Pseudomonadota bacterium
AGGCGCCGGACCCGGTGCCGACATCCATGATCTTAAGGCCCTTCAGCTCTTCCCCAATGCCGAGGGCCTTGGCCCCGCCTGTGGCAACGAGGTGCGTTGTCCTGAACAGAAGCGGCACCAGCTCCTTATAATAATTAAAGCCGTCTTCCTGCTCGGTCCCTGAAGGAAGCGAGGGTTTCCCTGTTTTCAAAACTTCCGTGAGCTTGAACCAGGGGTCCCAGGACAGGTCAACGTGTTTTACGTACTCGCCGTAATACATCTTTTTCCCTTTCACCAGGAAGAACCGGGACTGGGGCGTGAGTTCGTATGCGCCCTCTTTTTTTTGCAAATAGTCCATGGCGCACAGGGTATCGAGCACCATTTCAAGCCCCCGCAGGTTGGTGTCGGTGACCTGTGAAAGCTTTTCTGCGGTCTTGCTGCCCTGGGAGATATGGGTGAACAGCTCAAGATCTACCGCAGTGCTCAATACCCGGGTGCGGCAGAAGGCAAAGGTATCAAGAACTATCTGTTCAGGGCTTATTTCATGTCGGGGTTTCTTTTCCATGCGGGTTATTCTCCCTATTAATTAATATATCTAAACAAGTATTTCAGTCTTCCAAGGGAAATTATTTTTACAGTTAAATGCTTAAAAAGTCAAAACAATTATGCTCAGGACCTTCCCCAAAATTAAGGCATAGAAAACCAGCAAACGGCATGACCGCAGTGAAAGGATAGGATAGAGCAGTGGAGCACGAGCGCAGGGGGGTTTTTAACGCGACAACAATATTCTTAGTGGCTTGCGTCACGACCCCGGCGGCGTGCGTATCATGTACGGGGCAGGCAGCTTCCAGAGCCTTCGACGCAGGGGAATGCAATGGGGTTCTGGCAGGAGAGAATTCGCAAGGCACCTGCCGTTCCACGAAGATCAAGCGGTTTTGTTGTGGCTAAAAACCCCCCCTGCGCTCTAGAAATGACAGCAATGGAAATTTTGGGGAAAGTCCTGAATTATGCTCCCGCAGCGTGATGAAAGCTGCGGGGCTCAGACCTTTCTGAATATTTCCCGCGCCTGCCGGCTATAGCCCCCGTCCGCATCATACAGGGTCAGCGGAGGCAGTACCAGCGCCTGCCTGCCTGCTCCCTTAATCCCTTCAGCCAGGACCAGGTTTGCCGGCTCTTCAAATTTGGGATGTATGAATCGAAGCGTTTTCGGTTCTAGTGTTGCTTTGCGCATTTCTTCTATCAGGTCACCCAGGCGGGAACAGGGATAAATGGTCAAAAACGCACCAGAGATTTTCAGGAGATAGGCCGAGATGCTTAAAAAATCAGCAAGGGTTCCGTGCAGCTCATGGCGTGAAACCGCTTTCCCGCTGTCCTCATTAAGCAACCCGGATTTTACCGGATAGAAGGGCGGATTGCTGATGACCGCATCAAAACTCCCGGCAGGAAATTTTTTTTTAATTTCCCGTATATCTGCGCGGATAATGGTTACCCGGTCCCCGCATTCATTATAAGAAATATTTTTTTGCGCGAGCGCTGCCAGGTCCTCCTGCACCTCGATGCCCACGATCTCCCTGACGGCTGCCAGCTTAGACAGTATTACCGCCAGGACTCCGCTGCCTGTTCCCAGGTCAATAACCCGGCCTGCAGCCCTCTCCCGGGCAAAATCGCCAAGCAGTACAGAGTCAACGGAAAAACGGTAACCCTTCGGTTTCTGAAACAGCTTGAGCCGCCCGTCAAAAAGCTCGCACAGCTCAGCATCGGGAAGAGAGGATGTCATATATCCGTATCCTTAAAGCAGATTTTTGTGGCGCTGAACGATTACACCGGGTTTTTCTTATCATGATAATCCTGCACCGTCCTTCTCCATGTGCCGAGAAAATCCTCCAGCCCTCCTTCCGGGGCAAT
>JAPLIX010000218.1 GCA_026388865.1 Pseudomonadota bacterium
TATGTTTAATCTCATCCTCAAAAATAAAGAGCATCCCGCTGTCTTTATCCAAAGACTTTCGGTACATGAGCCCGAGGTTTCTTTCGGCCGGTTTCCGCGCTATTTCAACCTCAACCTTCACCACAGCACCTTTTTGCTTGTTGATAGTGACCGCAGGTATTCGGGCAATCATGTCACAACCGCTGCAAAGAATGATACCCATAAGCATCATAACAGTTCTCGTAAAGCTTTGACTTCTCCATGCCGGGCTGTTCATCATAAATCTCCTTGTTTAAGATTCGTTAGGGATATATAATTTATATGCCCCTAAAGAACGATTGCTTCGCCCTCCCGCCAGACGGGATCCATGGCAATGGCTTTTATAGTATGTTGAAAATTAAATATTATTATAAGTCATTTCACTACACATTATTTTGTGCTTTGTACACGTTTATTTTGTGTGCTTTTACGCCCGCTTTTTCAAACGTGAGCACCACCAGATCACATGATAAACCAAAGCAGGAACAGAATAAAAGGGAAAGCACCGGGAAAGCATTCCGCGTGCAGTTTTTCAGCCTGAAAAAAGAGCACTCGGTGGGCCCCGCAACCATATTTTTATACGACCGGGGAACCCTGGAAATCAAAATGGAACGTGAGACGCTTATCACCCCGCACGGCAAATACACCATTACTGACTATCTATTTGAAGCTGACTGGGAATTCACCATGCACAAAGCCGGGACGTACCGTTATATCTCCCATTTCAAAGGGTTGTATCTTTTCGATACCTATATCATAGGACTCTTTACCTTAAGGGAATACATCGAAGAAGGCCGGTTGACACAACAAATTCCGTTTATTTTTTTTGCAGCCGTCTCTGATAAATAAAATAACCGGGGGCGTTTAAAGTTTAAGGTTTCGGGTTTAACGTTTAAGGTTCAAAGTTTTGAGTTTTTAGTCTATTAGTCTGTCTTCTGTCATCTCTTTTCAAGGATCAGCTATGGCCTCACCTCTGCTTATTGGCATCTGCGGCGGTACCGGCTCAGGAAAGACAACCCTGGCACAAAAGATTATTGCCGTTTTTGGTGAAACGCGCGCGGTGCTGATTGACATTGATTCATATTATCGTGACCGGTCCCATATCCCGCTCCATGAGCGGCACCATTTCAATTTTGATCATCCTGATGCGCTTGATATACCACTGCTCATAAAACACCTACAGCTTCTACGGAAGGGGCAGCCCATTGAAAAGCAGGTCTATGATTTTACTGCCCACACCAGGAAACGGGAAACCGTCAGGATTGAGCCCAAAGAAATAGTAGTGGTCGACGGTATCCTTATTTTTGCCATTGAAGAACTGTGCCGGCTTTTTGATTTACGAATATTTATTGATGAAGCGGCAGATATCCGCCTGCTGCGAAGAATAGCACGTGATGTGCAGGAACGGGGAAGAACGGTTGCATCCGTCGCACAGCAGTACCTTGCAACAGTCCGGCCCATGCACCTGAAGTATATAGAGCCATCAAAAGAGAAAGCGGATATTATTTTAAAACCGGGAGATAACTGGCAGATCGTCATTGCGGCAATACGGGAGTTACAGACAACCAGGCGGCCCGGCACCCATTGAACTGCCTGCCCTGATAGTGTATTGTAGCATCATGAACGTATGTTACTCCTGCAAAAAGCACATCCCGGTCGTAGAAAAGCCGGGCAGAAGCGAGACCTGCCCGCACTGTGAAGCAGATTTGCGCTGCTGCCTCAATTGCCGTTTCTACGATCCAAAATCTTCTAACCAGTGCCGGGAAACGCAGGCTGAGAGGGTGCTCGACAAGGACCGGGGAAATTTCTGCGAGTATTTCTCCTTTAAGGATTCTTCAGACACCGTGGCACCGGATAGCCTCAAGCAGGAAAAGCAGAACCCGCTGGATACCATCTTTAAAAAATAAAAGTCGTATGGAGCAGCCCGCCAGATATCCCATCCATCTCTGCCAGCCTGATGATACAAAATCCTGCGGCGCCTGCTGCGGCCTCTATAACTGGTTAGACCACTCAAAAGAAACGCGTACCTTACTTCTTGAGAGCAATACCAGCTTGTTTTTTTCTCTCGGCGAAACCCCCGACCCTGATGTGTACCGTGAACTGCGCAGCGAGTTTTCGCCTCAGCATAAACTGTGCGACACAATCTATAACTGCGAGTTCATCGGCTTTCTGGACAAAAGCAGAAAAAATATCGGCTGCCTGCTGCACCCTGCCCTTCATCACGGCGTTGACCTGAGAGGCTGCTCATTCTACGGAGTTGAGATGTGTGACGGACACTTCTGTCCCAGCTACAGCTCCTTAACGGTGGCGGAACAGGATGCCGCGGCTGCAGCAGTTGATGACTGGTACCTGTACGGGCTGGTTATTACGGATATTGATTTTATCAAGGAATTTTTCAACATCGTCCAGAACCGGCTCGGTCTCAAGCGCGAGCTGTTCACAAAGCCGGCAATAAAAAAGGCCCTGCAGGACTATTTTCAGTTGAAAGAATGCTGGAAATTTGCTTCTCGCGGGAGCCGGCTCGGCAAGTACTGCTTTTCACGGGCAGAATATCATATCGCACGAATTGAATATGAGAAGAGCTGGGCGATAAAGCCCTCCCGGTTTGACAAAATCCTCGTAAGTCTTGCCTCTGAATTTAAAACTCCGGCGGATATTTGTGCGGCTGAATTGATAATAGAAGAAAAGATTAACGCATTGATCGCAGCGTATCAGGAGGGTTAAGAGATGCGGGGTTATACCCTCTGTTCAGAGCGTGCCGGACAGTATGGGCGGCTTGCTGCTGCCTGAAATAAGAATAAATGAGGTTTGATAGATGGCGAATAACCTCGGTCTTGCGTTTCCCCCACCCATTGGTTGGCCGGTATGGATTTTCGATAATGATAGAGACGACATAGTCAGGGGCATTACGGTTGATATTACGCAAAAAAACAATGCCGCTGTCGCCGTTTGTCCCGCACACATACCCGGTCTTGTCTGCAACCGGCACGCCATCCTGAACCAGCACCGGTGTTTCAATGCGGTGCACATGGTTATTGAGCAGAACATCGATCATCTTCTGGGAATAATGCGGTGAGATAATGCTGCGCTTGTAAATCTTCCGGAAATATTCGCTCAGATCATAAGCGGACGTCCGGTTGCGGTAGGTCCTGCCGCCTTCCGGAATAGCTTCCACAAGATAGGTGTCCCTGAAACCGTATTTCTTGATGGTAGCATTAATCTTCTCCAGCCCCCGCGCCGTGCTTCCGTCCCCAACCAGGCGAATCAGGCTGTTGGTGGATTCGTTGTGGCTTATGGTGATCATTTTATATATTTGCGTTTCTATTGAATCCGTGAGGCAGAGTTTATTCTGAAAGGCAAGATCGTACGCGGTAAGCATGACAAACGGTTTGATAAGGCTTGCGGCATTGCGCACCCGGTCAGCCTTGATATTTACCAGCGTTTCATCTTTGGAAAGGTCATGAATGTGGATTGAAATGTCGTCGCTATTGAGCAGGTGGTGGGTGTCCCGCAATTTACAGATTTCCGCAGCAACGATATCGGGCAGAGGGCCCTGCAGCTCGTCAAGGCTGCGCGCATAAATAGGCCGGCATATTTTTTGGGAAATCTTCGAAGCACGCTGTGGGACAGTACGGATTTCCGCAGCAACGATATCGGGCAGAGGGCTCTGCAGCTCTTTAAGACTGCGTGCATAAATA
>JAPLIX010000319.1 GCA_026388865.1 Pseudomonadota bacterium
CCAACCGAGAAGGGCGGAAAGTTATAATGCAGCATAAAGGATTTTTTCATCTCACCGATCAGGGCATCGATGCGCTGCTCATCTGCTGAAGTGCCCAGTGTCGTTGACACCAGGGCCTGCGTTTCACCGCGCGTAAAAAGCGCGGAGCCGTGCGTCCGGGGAAGAACGTCAACGTCGCAGCTTATCGGTCTGATATCAGTAAAGGAGCGCCCGTCAATGCGTTTCTTGACCCGGGTTATCTGTTCCCGGATAATGCGTTTCTCGATGGCATCAAGAATACTGCGTATCTGGCCCTTCTTTTCCTCATGCTCCGGCAGCAGGCTCTCAATGGTTTCAGTAACAACATCATGCAGCGTGTTGTTGCGCTCCTGCTTGGCGGTAATGGCGAGCGCGGCGCGCATCTTTTCCGCGGCACGCTGTTCGACCTGTGCCGCCAGGTCGGAATCGATACTCTCTTCGGGCACCACGATCTTGGTCTTGCCGACCCGCTTCCGCAGTTCCTTCTGCAGGGCGATGACCTCCTGCATGCTGCGGTGACCGAACATGATCGCCTCCAGCACCTCTTCTTCCGGCAGGATATTTGCGCCTCCTTCAACCATCACCACCGCTTCTTCGCTGCCGGCGACAATGATCTCCAGGTCGCTGTCTTTCATGCTCTCAAACGACGGGTTGATGGTCAGCTGCCCGTTAATGCGCCCCACCCGCGTGCCGGCAATCGGGCCGTAAAAGGGGATATCGGAAATCTCCAGCGCTGCTGAAGCGCCTATAATGGCAAGGATATCGGGATTATTTTCGCCATCAGCAGAAAGCACGGTGGCAATAATCTGCACATCGTTAAAATAGTTTTTCGGGAACAGCGGCCGCAGCGGCCGGTCGATAAAGCGTGAGGTGAGGACCTCTTTTTCGCTCGGTCGCCCCTCCCGCTTGAAAAAGCCACCCGGTATTTTCCCTGCTGCATAGGTCATTTCCAGGTAATCAACGGTCAGGGGGAAAAAATCTCTTCCCTCCCGCGGTGTTCTTGACGTAACTGCGGAAACCAGCACCACACTTTCGCCGTAGGTCACCAGCACGGCACCATTAGCCTGTTTTGCCAGGCGGCCGGTCTCTAACGTGAGCGTTCGTCCTCCCCATGTAATAGTAACTCGTTCAGTCATATTTATCTACCTCTATGCAAAATTTCTGCTGTAAAGCTATGGATCGGTGAAGTCCTCAGCCATAGCGCAATGACACGCTACTCCCGCTGTTGCGGGAAGCAGGCGCCTATTTTCTCAGACGTAACCCTTCAATAACCTGTCTGTACCGGTCGGTATCTTTGCGCTTAAGATAATCCAGGAGCTTGCGCCGCTGGTTTACCATCTTCAGGAGTCCCCTGCGGGAATGGTGGTCCTTCTTGTGCATCTTGAAATGCTCCGTCAGATAATTAATCCGCTCGGTGAGCAGTGCAATCTGCACCGCCGGAGACCCGCTGTCCTTTTCATGAAGTTGAAATTTACCGATCAGTTCCTGTTTCTTTTCTGCCTGTAAAACCATAAAATCCCCTTGCTCTTGGTTGTTTCATTGTTACTCAATGTGCTTGTGCGTTATGCCGTTAGTTCATAAAAGTACGCAGGGTCTTCCATACCGGCAGCTGCAGCGCATCAGCGTCAGCAGCGTCACGGTCAATGGAGCATTCAACAACAGCAATCAGCCTGCCATCAGCGGACACGATTTTTGCCGTTTGTCCTGCAGCGAGGTGCGGAAGCGCACTTTCCTCGATATCCCGCATCCGCATCTGCAGGCCCTGTCTGATTTTTGTTATGAGCGGCTGCGCCACCACCATTTCCGGCATCCCGGTTAACGCCTCGTTCAACGGGATGATATGTTTGTTCAGGCCGTCGTTGCCGGCGTCCGCCCGTACGTCTTCTAACTCCAGGGCTGCGTTAATATGAAAAGCCCCGTTCCGCACCCGCTGGAGCGCTACCATATGAGCGCCGCAGGACAGGCGCTTACCGATATCGTCACACAGCGTCCGGATATAGGTTCCGTGGGAGCAGCGAACAGCAAAGGTGATAAAGGGCACGGCACAGGTGAGCACCTCAATGCTGAAAATAGTGATCTCCCGGGGTTGTCGCGGTACCGAGCCGCCCTTTCGTGCTATGCGGTACAGCGGGGTGCCCTTGTATTTGAGCGCCGAAAACATCGGGGGAGTCTGCAGCACGGGGCCCTGAAACTCGCTGAAAACATCACGGATCTGTTTCTGGTCGTGGGGAATCACCTCTGTCTGCCGTACTATGGTTCCCTCCTGGTCCTGGGTATCAGTTTCAATGCCCAGCCGGAGCGTTGCAATATATTCCTTCTCGCAGTGCAGGAAAAAAGGCGCCAGCTTTGTCCCCTCATTAATACACAGGGGCAGCACGCCGGTTGCCATCGGGTCTAAAGTCCCGATATGCCCGACCTTGCGCGCACCCAGCATGCGTTTTACCCTGAGCACAACTCCGCTGGAGGTTACTCCCGCGGGCTTATTGATAACTATAACGCCATCCATGGCTATTCAGTGTGCTCGGGGTGCTCTTGCTTTTCTTCCAGTTCCCGGAAAATCTGATCCATATGCGCTGCCCGTATTAATGTATCGTCAAACAGAAACGCTAGGTGCGGCACATAGCGAAGATGCACGCGCTCAGCCAGCTGCCGCTGCACAAAACCAGCCGCGCGCTCAAGTCCCGTGATCGTGTCAGTCAGCTCCTGCCCCGTTTTCATGGTGCTGAAAAAAACTTTGGCCTGCTTGAGGTCACTGGTTACCGCCGCATGGGTAATGGTGACCATGGCGACGCGCGGATCCTTTACCTCACGAAGAAGAATCTCGGAAACTTCCCGTTTAATCAGATCTGCAAGACGATCAAGCCGTGTGTGGGTGCTCTTCATACAACCCTGGGACTCCTGGAAAAGCTCCCTGCCGGTCTGGCGGAGATGGCACTGCATGAATCAGCAGCTACAGGGTAATAATTTCAATATGGGAAACGTTTACTTCCGCTAAACACAGGTTTTCAATAAAATTTATTACTTTATCTATGGTCGCATGAACGACCTGCTGTTCATTGCTCACCATGCAAAATCCGATCAGAGAGCTTTGCCACAGATCATGGTCACCAACTTCTGCTATGGATACCGGGAACCGGTTGCGCACCCGCTCCAGTATGCTTTTAAGAACACGCCGCTTTTCCTTCAGGGAAAACGTGTCCTGAATAATCAGTTTAATCTGACAGATGCCAACGACCATGTTACCGAAGTTTGGTGGCCACTTCCTCTAACGTGATGCACTCAATGCTATCTCCCGGCTGAATATCTTTCGGATCGCCGAAAGATATACCGCATTCCTGGCTGGTAAGGGCTTCCCGTGCTTCCTCTTTAAACCGTTTGAGCGATGTAATATTCGCTTCATAGATTACTTTCTGGTTCCGGACCAGCCGCCCGAGTGCTCCTTTGATAATTTTCCCTTCGGTAACGATACAGCCGGCGATGGTGCCCACTTTCGATACGGTAAATACCTGCCGTACTTCCGCCTTGCCGTTCAGCCGTTCAACAATGGTCGGCTCCAGCATGCCGGCCATGGCCTTTTCCACATCGGTAATAACCTCATAAATAATATTGTATAAGCGGATGGCAACTGCAGTCTGTTCTGCTTCTTCCACAACTTTTGGTTCGGTCTTGACATTGAATCCGATGATGATGGCGTTTGAGGCAGAGGCCAGCATCACATCTGAAAGGCTGATAGAGCCAACTGAAGCGTGAATGATAGCAACCTTTACCGCTTCGGTATTTAAATCGGTGAGCGCTTTGCGTAATGCTTCCCCGGAGCCCTGCACGTCTGCCTTAATGATGATATTCAGCTCTTTGACGGCGCCTTCCTTCAGGCTGCTGTAAAAGCTTTCCAGGGATATCCGGGCATCCTTCTGCAGGGTTTCTTCGCGCTGTTTCTGCTGCCAGTAGAGGCTGGCCTGCCGCGCTTTCTTTTCTTCATCAACCACCAGGAAAATATCGCCGGCATTGGGCACCCCGGAAAACCCCAGCACTTCAACCGGCGTGGCGGGGCCTGCCTCCTGCATGGGGCGGCCTTTGTCATCAATCAGGGCGCGGACCTTGCCGAAATTAAACTTCGACACAAACGAGTCCCCCATATGCAGGGTCCCCTCCTGAACTAAAACAGTGGCAATCGGTCCGCGGCCTCTATCTACTTTTGCCTCGATAATAACCCCTTTTGCCGCTTTACGGGGGTTTGCCTTGAGTTCCATAATTTCTGCCTGCAGCAGTATTAATTCAAGCAGCTTTTCAATGCCGATCTTTTTTTTAGCAGAGATCTCCGCGTATATCGTATCTCCGCCCCACTCTTCCGGCACCAGCCCGTATTCGGAAAGAGCCTGTTTAACCCGCTCGGGGTTGGCTTCTGGTTTGTCGATTTTATTAATTGCCACCAGTATCGGAACCTGTGCTGCCTTGGCATGATTGATGGCCTCAATGGTCTGGGGCTTGGCCCCTTCCTCGGCGGCAACTACCAGCACCACAATGTCGGTCGCCTGTGCGCCCCGGGCCCTCATTGAGGTAAACGCCTCATGGCCCGGCGTATCGATAAAGACCACATCGCCGCCCGTGGTCGAAACTTTATAGGCACCGATGTGCTGCGTAATGCCGCCTTTTTCAGCGTCAGCGACATTGCTTTCCCTGATGGCATCAAGGAGTGAGGTTTTACCGTGATCCACATGGCCCATGACGGTCACAATGGGGCAGCGGAACTGGCGATCTTCCGTTTTATCTTCCAGGGTGTCAAAAATTTTCTCTTCTTCGATGGTCACCTGTTCAATCTCATAGCCAAACTCCTGGGCAACCAGCGTAGCCGTATCCACATCAATGGGCTGGTTTATGGTGGTCATTAATCCGAGTCCGACTGCTTTCTTCATGACCCCGGCTACTTTTATGCCCATTCTCCTGGCAAGTTCTCCGACGCTGATGCTTTCCTGTATCCGTATCTTTCTCTTGATTGCCTTGGGAACAGTGATCTCCGGCTTGCGGGCCTCAACCACCGCCAAGCGCTTTTTCTGGAAAGAAGACGCCGGCACCACCTGCAGCTTTTTTCTCTTAACCCCGATTACTTCACGCACCTTGCGGGGCAGGTGGTCAGCCCCCGGCAGACCCTCAAGTTCAGTATCATCATAGAGCGTTTCTTTAGAACGCCTGGTTTTCCATTTTTTAGGTTTCCCTGCAGACGCTCCTCCCTCTGTTTCCTCTGCGGCGGGGAGGGGCTTTATTAACTGCTTATCCTTAGGTTTTTCTTCGACGGTCAGCGGTGGGGGGGCTTGCTTTTTCTCTTCTACTACAACCGCCGGCTTGGGTTCCACTCGTTGAACGATGCGGGCAGGTACTTCCTTTTTCAGCTTTTTAGATTTTTTAACGGCTGGCGCAGAAGGCGTTGATTTCTGTTCAGTAGAAATTTTTTTTACCGGAGTGACCTGATCCTGTTGTGCCTCCTCAAGCGGCGGGGCTGGCGCAGTTTGTTTACCCGTGGCAACAGGTGCCGCTTCAACCCCCTGACCATCTTCAGGCATCTCCGGTCCTGCGACAGGCTTTTGTTTGACCGGCGGCGCGGGAAGCTGCTCCTGCGGAGAAGGCTCAATCACTTCAACTTTTTTCCTTCTGCGGATTACGGTTGGCATCACCCGCTGCTCAACAATGCTCTCTTTAATAATTTTTACCAGGCGTTCTTTGATTTTCTCCACCTGATCATCATTCAAGGCGCACATGTGGTTCTTCGCCTCAATGCCCATGTCTTTGAGCTTGAGCATGAATTCTTTATTACCCAACCGCAGTTCTTTGGCTAACTCGTGAACCCTCATAGGCCTTTAGGACTAATTATGCTTATACGTTGTAGCAGGCCTTCCTGCTTGAAACACGGCTATGCTTTTTGCAATGCCTGTTCTGCTGATTCCCTGATCTTTTTTGCTTTTTTTTCGCCGATGCCGGGTATGGCTATTAAATCTTCCAGTTTAGCTGAAGCCACATCCTGTATCGTGGCATAGTTTGCCCTATACAATATTTCTGCAGTCAATTTCCCGATCCCGGGAATTTCCAAAAGCTGCGCGTACGGCTCCGGCGCTGCACTCTCATCCTTTACTTTGCTTTTAATATCAATTTTCCAATTAATCAGTTTGGCAGCCAGCCTGACATTCTGCCCCTTCTTGCCGATTGCTAAAGAAAGCTGGTTATCCTCTACGAACACTTCCATGGTGTGGGCATCTTCATCAACCATAATCTCCGATATTTCCGCGGGGGCCAGTGCACTGCAGGCAAACCGTGCAGTATCCTGAGTCCACGGTATGATATCAATTTTTTCTCCGCGCAGCTCATGAACGACATTCTGGACTCTGTTGCCCCGGTTGCCGACACAGGCACCGACCGGATCAACCCGCGGATCTGACGACTCTACTGCAATTTTAGCCCGGCTGCCCGGCTCCCTGGCAACACAGCGTATCTTTACAATCCCTTCGCTGACTTCCGGCACCTCCAACTCAAACAGTTTGATAAGAAGCCCCGGATGGGTACGTGAAAGCAGAACCTGGGGGCCCTTGGTGCTCTTCCGCACCTCAACGATATAGGCCTTTACCCGCTCTCTGAGGCTGAATGACTCTTTCGGTATCTGCTCCTGGATCGGCAAAATGGCCTCACTTTTACCAAGGGTCACTATCACATCTCCCTTCTCAAAGCGCTGTACTATACCGGTAACCAGGTCGCCTTTTTTATCCTTGAATTCCTGAAATACATTTTCCCGCTCTGCTTCCCGTATGGTCTGCATGATTACCTGTTTGGCGGTCTGGGCCGCTATTCTGCCAAACAGGGAAGTATCCATTTTTTCGCCCTGACTGTCACCCAGTTCAGCCTCAGGGTCTTTCTTCTTTGCCTCTTCAAGGGAAACTTCTTTTCCCCGATTGCTTACGCTTTCCACTACTGTTCTAAAGCGGAACAGTTCAACTTCGCCCGACTCCTCGTTATAGGTTGCTTCTATCTCCGAGTTTTGACCGCATTTGTTTTTTGCCACTTTGAGGAGGGCTTCTTCCAGCGCACTAATAATTACCTGCTTGTTAATACCCTTCTCTTTACCAAGCTCTTCTATAACTCTTCCTAATTCTGTAAACATTTCACTTCCCTTTTATTTAAAAGGCATTACTGACAATCATGTACCATGGCAGATGATACCGCTGTTCCGGGAGGATCATTATGACTATTATGAGTCGGTAATATAATTAAGAGAACCTCTAATAATTCCCAATCTGTCACTCCCGCGAAAGCGGGAGTCCAGTAATCTCAATGGGTTATAGATTCCCGTCCCCGGCTAAAACATTCGAGGACAAGCTTTCACGGGAATGACATTTTTAGAGGTAGCCTTAATAATATAGTTGCCGACTATTAACATTTACATTAATCGTTAATTACTTATAATGGAATATCTAAGTTTGCCTTTTCTATGACGCCATAGGGAATAGTATATTCTTTTCCTTCAACCTCCACTAAGACAGTATCATGCTGATAGCCGGTGAGCTTTCCCTTGAAGGTCTTCCTGTTGTCTATCAAACAACTGGTTTTTATGGTAACGCACTCTCCGATATACCGTTTATAATCAGCCTCTTTCTTCAGCGGCCTTCTTACTCCCGGAGATGAAACTTCTAACGTATAGGGATGGTGAATAATATCTTTCACGTCCAGCAGATCACTCATCTGTCGGCTTATGGTGCTGCAGTCATCGATAGTAACCCCGTCTGATTTATCAATCAGAACCCGCAGCACCCATCCCAGTGATTCCCTTCTAAATTGCACCTCTACTAATTCCATCTGTTCATGCTTAAGGAGCGTTTCAACCAGATGGCTGATTTTCTGTATAACTGAATCCTGATTCTCAATCTTCATCGCGCAGATTTATGATTTAACAAAAAAAGTGGGCAGAGCCCACTTTCCTTACACCACCAGAATTATTAATATAACACAGGATTATAAGAATAAAAAGAAAATAATCCTGTGTTGTTAATTACCCGTGGAGCGGGCAACGGGATTCGAACCCGCGACACCAAGCTTGGGAAGCTTGTACTCTACCAACTGAGCTATGCCCGCCTTTAGTATAAGAATTATACTTCGTGTTTGCAGGGTGTCAATCTATTTTTTTAGCTCCTTAACCGCGCAACTACCCCCGGCTGGTACTATGCATATTGTTAATTGCCCTTCCCTGCGCTATTCTTTTTTTCATATTTTTGTAAAAATATGCTATAGGTACAGCCTTGTTTTTCTACCATAGAACCAATAGGGCCCCTAATGAAAACAAAAAAACAGAACAGGAAACAGCTGTCAGGCGGTTTTTTCCAGGGAATAGTGAGCCGGGAAAATATAGAGGCAATTGTTATTGCTGTGGTACTGGCACTCTTTATAAGAACTTTTGTAGTCCAGGCATTTAAAATACCTTCCGGTTCCATGGAGCCTACCCTGTTAATCGGAGATCACATACTGGTAAATAAATTTATTTACGGTATTACCATCCCCTTCACCGAAAAAAAGATTTTGCAATTTAAAAAGCCCTCTCGTGGTGATGTAGTTGTTTTTATTTTTCCCAAGGACCCCAGCAAGGATTTCATCAAGCGGGTTATTGCGGTTGAAGGCGATCAACTTGCTATTAAGGATAAAAAGATTTTTATTAATGCTCAGCCGATCAATGACCCTTATGGTGTTTACCGGGACCCTTATATTATCCCGGGACGGGGGAGCGAAATGAACCGCGACAATTTTGGACCGGTGACCGTTCCGCCCCATGCTCTCTTTGTCATGGGAGATAACCGGGATAAAAGCTATGACAGCCGCTTCTGGGGGTATGTAGATCTCAATAAGGTAAAGGGCAAAGCCTTTCTTATTTACTGGTCATGGGGTGGTCTTTTCCAGGACATGCGCTGGAATCGTATCGGCAAGATTATTCATTAAGTAACAGCCCCTGGCACCTGGGGTGCAGATAAAAAGCTCATTGCTGGCTATCAGTTTTGAATATAATCGAGTAGGAGGCAGGTGATTAGTTCACCTGCCGTCCTCTCACACCACCGTACGTGCCGTTCGGCATACGGCGGTTCGTAAAGAATTAAGATCTGCCGTAGACAACTGAAACACCTGTAAGACCTACGTTTCGGAAG
>JAPLIX010000571.1 GCA_026388865.1 Pseudomonadota bacterium
TCACAGCTGGCACAGCTGCGCAACATCGTCGGCATCAAAGAGGCAAGCGGGTCGCTGTCCCAGGTGAGCGAGATAATAAACCTGTGCAAAAAAGATTTTTCCGTTGTTTCAGGTGATGATATAAATACCCTGCCTATTATGGCAGTTGGCGGAAAGGGGGTGATATCAGTAACCGCAAACATCGCCCCGCGGCTCGTCTCTTCCCTGGTGCGGGCCTTTGAACAGGGGCGTCTTGATGAAGCGCAGCGTATTCACCATCGACTCCTGCCTCTGCATAACGCTATGTTTCTGCAGACCAATCCGATCCCGGTAAAGACGGCTCTGGGACTCATGGGCATAATCTCTTCAGAGATGCGTCTTCCCATGTGCCCCATGCCTAAGGATCTTACAGAGAAGCTGAGGGGAATTCTCAAACAATACCAGTTAGTCAAATCGTAATACCACACAAACGAAAGGAGTTAGTCTATGAAAAAGGTTTTACTGATTACCGCACTGATCGTTGCCGCAGCCATCCTCACCATGCCGTTTGCAGCCATGGCCAAGGAGGCGGCAAAAGTTTACGCAACCGTCGGCAAAGAAACAATCACCCAGGCTGATATTGACTCTAAAACATCCATGCTGCCGCCGCAGTTCCGGGCACGCTACGAAACTGCCGAGGGAAAGAAAAAGCTGGTGGAGCAGCTGACCAAAATGAGCCTCCTCTCCCAGGAAGCGCGCAGGCTGCAGCTCGACAAGAAAGAAGAAGTGGCCAAACGCATCAAGGAAATCGCCGATAACCTCATCATTCAGGAGCTGATTAAGCAGGAAGTCATTGATAAAATTAAGGTGGGTGATGCGGACCTCGAAAAATACTACAAGGAACACAAGCAGGAGTTCATCGAACCGGAGAAGGTAAAGGTCAACATTATCCTGTTCAAGCTGAAAGACAATGCAACCCCTGAGGAGAAGAAAGCACAGAAGAAAAAAGCCGACCAGGCACAGAAGCGCTTAAAGAAGGGGGATGATTTTGAGAAGCTGGCAAAGGAAGTTTCAGAAGATGAACGCACCAAGAACAGCGGCGGCAATACCGGATTTTTCTCAAAAGGGAAACGCATGAATACCTACGGAGAGAAAGTTGAGGAAAAAGCCTTGGCTCTCAAGACCGGACAGATAAGCGACATCATTGAAGAGAAAAACGGCTATTACCTTATAAAAGTTGGTGAGAAGAAGCCGCAAAAAGAGGAGACCTTCCAGGACGCCAAAAGCAAAATTGAGCGACGGATGCAGCAGGAGGAACAGCGCAAGGCCTATGATACCTACCTTGAGTCGCTGAAAAAACAGTATCCGGTCAAGATCAACGAAGAAAATATCGCCGCCGGAGCACCGGCATCACCGCCAGCTCCACAGCCGCAGCAGCCGAAACCTGCTCAGCCGTAACATGTTTATACCGAGGAGGGCGCACCAGCCCTCCTCTTTTTTTTTGCTCGCGTATTGTCAAATTGCAGAAAGATAGATTTGACCTGACAGGTCTTATGGTCGGGACAGCATTTCATCTGACACTGTCTCAATATTAGATGCAGTAATAATAATTTCTGGCACGCACCGAAAATCTACTATTATCACCCTGAATCTGAGCACCGGCCATATTCAAGTGTTTGTCACGTAATCTAAAATTTGGAGATTTTCGATATTGCTTCTGATAATACAAAATTCAATAATCCTTGTTCCTGCTTCTACTTTATAGGAATCTTTAACGAATGGTAACCTTTATATGCTTATCAAGCCTGCCATTGACCGGCAGATGCTGCTCGACCCCGCTTTGTAAGCGGGGTCGAGCAGCATGTATTAAAATATAAAAAGTTAAACTCCGGGATGCCCCGCCTTGCAGGCGGGGAGCATCACTTTTATAACAGCCAAAAGCAGACTTGACCCCTATCCCCCTCGTTTTTGCCCGGACTTCCCTGCCCATATCTTGCGGCGGATTATTTATTGACAAACAACCGCCCCGAGCCTATATTTCCTTCATCCGAAAGCGACTTCTTATCAAATACCGAGCAGGATCTCCTATGAAAGAATCGCACGAAACCATGCCTCACTTCCCTTCTAACCGTGCAAGCCTGCATGCTGCCCTCGGCGACGGAGGTGCTGAGTGCCTCGTCGCAGCGCAGAGTCCTTCCAAATCCAGTCCCAACTGAAAAAAGGAGATCCACCATGACTCCTGCACTCAAGAAAAAGCTGGTCTCCGCCGCGATCGTGCTGACTGTCGCCGCAGCGAGCTTCTATGCCTGGACCAAACTGCGGCCTTCCGGGCCCGGCGAAGGCTTTGTTAGCGGCAACGGCCGCATCGAAGCCACTGAGATTGATGTCGCTACGAAGCTGGCCGGTCGCGTGCGGGAGATCCTGGTCAACGAGGGCGACTTCGTGCAGACCGGCCAACCACTGGCGCAA
>JAPLIX010000290.1 GCA_026388865.1 Pseudomonadota bacterium
GAACCAAATCCGAATAGCGAAATCAGAAATTCGAAACAAATTCAAAAGACCAAAGCGGATAATTTAAAACGACTCTCGTGAAATATGCTGTTTTGAAGTTTGGAACATTTTTATTTTTAATTTGTTTAGTGTTTCGATATTCGTATTTCGAATTTTTCTTGCCAAAAAAACACGAAAATAACAACTAAGGGACTAAGTCCCGATTCCCGAATCCCTACTTGAATTTTTCCTCAAAGATCTGGGGGAAATAGAATACATCATAATTGGTTATCATGCCGCCGATTTCCATTTTCACCAGCTGATTTATGCGTGCCGGGTCAAACCCCAGCTCCTTGAAATTCATAATGCCGCTTGCCGAATGGCAGGAAGAGCACTTGATAAACTCTTTGAGCTCTGAGCCCCGGTGCAGCCGGTCCTCGATCTCCTTCTTTTTCTCTGGAGAATAGGTTTTCCCCTGCTCCAGATACTTTTTAGCCTCTCCCACCCCCTCTTCTGACATCACCGCCTTCCCCATACCGTTTACCTGTATAAAAGGCGTGAGCTTCGAATAATGGTCATCAGTCTCTGCAAACAGGCCGTTGGCAACATCTATCGACGTGCCGTAGGGCTTGCCCCGGGGCTTATGAGCGGTTGGGTTAACCCATCCGAACTTGACCTTCTCCTGGTGCTCGGCTTTTAAGTGGCATGAATGGCAGGTCAAAAACTCGGTATGCAGGTTCATGATGGCCTTGGCTTTCTTGTTCTTTCCGTGGGGGTACGGCGAATGACAGATCAGGCAGGTTGACTTATCCGCCCATGCTTCCAGATTAACATCATCGGTAACCAGGTGAAAGTGTTCATGCTTCTGTTTACGCTCCTGCTCTTTTATGCGCATCGTCTGGAACGACATCTCTTTCGTCTTTATCTCGGCCGGCTCCTTGCGCCGCTCGAACTGCACTCTGAAGGTAAGATACGCGCTGAGGAGTGCCGCAAGAGCTACGATAATGATAAAAACAATGATTGGTTCTGCGGTCGATTTTCTTTCATTACTGCTCATTGCGCTGCCCTCCTTTCGCCAGCTTGTCTTCTTCGCATTCTGCAACGCCCTCTTGCACCTGCCGCTCATACTCGAGATAGTGCTCCTCTATCTGATGATCCCTGGTAATGCGGCCGTTCCAGAATGCCCATTGCAGAGGGAAGCGGCCCGGAGCGATGTGCACGTTGTAGAGGTGCCAGAGCGTAATGACCAAAAAGGCCAGTACGCTCTCGTCTGCATGGAGCAGGCGCAGCAGGTTAAAAGAGACTTTCGAGAACGGAAGATACGTGACCATGCTTTCCGGGAACAGCAGGCACACCCCGGATAAGGTCAGTGCTGAGCAGCCCCAGATCATTGCCAGGTAGTGGACTTTCTGTTTGTACATGAATTTTTCCATGTGCGGCCGCGCCTTCTCCAGCCCGAGGAAATAGCGGATATCAAAATAGAGGTCTTGCGCATCCTTCCACAGGGGAAACTGGGTGCGGCGGATGTCAAA
>JAPLIX010000265.1 GCA_026388865.1 Pseudomonadota bacterium
AATGACCGAAAGACACTTGGGGAAACTGCCGCCACGGTATTCATTTATGCTGAATCCGTACAGCGATGTACGTTTAAGCAAGTGCCCGCAGTGTAATTCATTGACCAGACAGAAAAAGTTCGCCCTTCTTATTCATATAGAGGCCTGGGGGCTCGTACCATTAGGGAAGACCTGCCGTTGGTGCCCGCGTTGCGAACTTATTATGGCGCATCAGGATGAATTGGAAAATGTGCTGGCCCAATGCTTTTCATCGAGAAACCCGGACGTGATCGGCAATAAATATCTAGTAATGGGAACGGTAGACATGCAGGTGTGGCGCAAAGGATTAAAAGGCGCTAGCACCACATTGCAAGATGTGTTCGATCATACTGCCGATTTCAAGATGCGTTATGACTTAAAAGTAGACCCCGGCGGCTGGCGCGTTGACTCAAAGCAAAGAAGGTGATTCTTATAGCCGGAACTATTGAGAAGCTGACAGTTTCATAGGGGCTTGTTGTAAAGGGGGTATATGAATATGAAAATAAAACGACTCAATCCATTGAAGAAAAAAGCGCAAAAAGGCTTTAAGGGATATCCGGTTGCCACGGTGGCGTATTACGGCCCTGACAATAAACTCGCCAGCAAGGTGGCCGTGGGCATTATCGTTCAGGAGGATGCCGACCCCATCGACCTGCAGCGATGGCATTCAGAACAGGGCGATGTTCGTTTTGATAAAAGCATCAATATGGAGATCATGGAGTATATCCAACAGCATGAGGTCAAAACCGTAGCGATCAGCGATGGCATCATGGGATGCCCGCATGAGGAAGGCACTGATTACCCTGACGGAGAAAAATGTCCGCAGTGCCCCTTCTGGGCCAACAGGGACAGATTCACCGGCGAAATAATTCATTAAAACAACTGGTTGTTCAGGCTGGGAGGGTATTAGGGAAACCTATTTAGTTGCATTTCGGGGGGACTGTATGATCGGTAAATGAGGGGAAAAGGGAAAAGATTTATTTTCTTATTTTAAATATCAGGCACGACCATTCCCCTTCCTTCATCTCTTTTATAAATGAGATGTCCTTCCTGAATGCTTCAATGACCTCCGGTGCTTTTTCCTGAAGAATCCCCGACAGAACGAAATAACCGTCCGGTATACTACGGTATAATAGGGACAACTGTCCCTGATTTCCTCCTTCCCACTGCTTTAAAAATCCCTCCGGTTTCAATATCTCGCTTCAGCTGTTTTAAAATTTTTACCAGTCCCGGCCCCGCCTTGGCGCTGATGGCATAGCACAGGCTGCACGCTGCCTTGGCTATCTCAGGGGATGGAGTGACAGCTTCTCCACGTACAAGGACTGCAGCAACGGGTATAATTTCATGCAGCAGCATGAGTGCCTTCTGCTGTATGGCAGGATTGCCGGCCAGAATGCTCGCAAGCTCAGGGGCATAGGTGTAATATGCCTTCACATAGTTTTTCCCGGCAGGTGTTTTTGCCAATACACGGTCACGCAGCTGCCGCAGAATAGCAATAGAGTTTTTCTCCTCACCCATCAATTTAACCGCGGGGCACGGGGCGTCAAAGGTTGCGCTGACACTTTTGCTTTCATCCATGGTGACCGTGCAGGGGCCGGTGCCCGAGCAGGCGCCGCTCCAGCCGGTAAAAATGCCCTGGTTTGTAACCGCCTTCAGGGTCACCTGTGTATCATTTGCAAATGCCCCCTTGCAGTCACCGTCGCAGGATATGCCTTCAGGGTTACTGGTAACTGTCCCCTCACCAGAGCCGAGCATTCTGACATACAGCGTGTAAACCGACGCGGTATTGTCTCTGTCGGTTGCGTACTTCAGCACACTCGTCATGCCGTCCCAATAGCTGATGTGAATGCTGCCGCCGCCATCAAGGGCTATGGAAGAAAACATGCCTATATCAAGGCCTGAATCAACTGTCTGGGGCTGCCATGAGCCGGAGGCGTTGGTGGCATATTTGAGGTTCATCATGGGAGCATAGTAGCTGATGTGGGCACAGCCGCCGCGGTCAAGAGCAAGGGAGCAGTAGTTGCCCGACATTCCATGGTCATCAACCGTCTCCACAGCCCATGAGCCGGAAGCGTTGGTGGCATATTTCAGTGATCCGTAATTATCGCTCTGCTCGGCAAAATAACTGATGTGAACGGCGTCTTTTGCATCAACAGCAAGCGAGATGCGCAGCACCCTTGCTGTCAAGCTTCATTGATGTGTATCCACCGACATCATCACTTGTATCGTCGACAACCTGAATTTCCCATGAACCACTTTTATTAGTAGCAAATTTCAGTCTGCCGAAATGGGTATTTGACCATTCATAATAGCTGATATAGGCATGAGACTGCCCGTCAAGAGCCAGAGAACTATAATCGCCGACATTACCGGGATAATCAACCATTACGGTCTGCCATGAGCCGGATGTGTTTGTCGCGTACTTTAAATCGCTTGTATTATAGTAACTGATATGAGCCCGGCCGCTTGCGTCAACGGCAAGCGATATATTATGTATGGGGTTCCCCGGTGCATCAACTGTTTCCGACACCCATGAACCCGTGGCGTTTGTAGTATATTTAAGAGCCCTGTTTTTAATATCATGATAAGCGATATGGACCGTGCCGTTATCTGCGCACGCAAGCGATGTATAGGAACCAGTATTCCCCCTGGCATCGACCGTCTGGGTGACCCACTTGCCCTGGTTAATGGTA
>JAPLIX010000547.1 GCA_026388865.1 Pseudomonadota bacterium
AATTTCCAGGATTGGGTGGACGGTTATTGGGCGAAAGATATTCAAGAGCTTTTTCATCTGGAACGCCGTCACGCCTTTCAGCGGTTTTTCGAGCTGCTGATGGCGCAGAGCGGCGGCATTTTTGAGGCGTCACGCTTTACCGGACCCTGCGAAATCAGCCGGCCGACCATTGCCAATTATCTTTCCGTTCTCGAGGCGACATATGTGGTGCACATTGTCCGGCCCTTCAGCAGCAACAAGGCGGCTGAGATCATTTCCGCTCCCAAAGTGTATGGCTTTGATACGGGATTCGTCTGTTATTACCGGGGATGGCGTGAACTCCGGCGGGAAGACCGGGGGTTGCTCTGGGAGCATTATGTCCTGAACGAGGTTCAGGGCCATTTACAGATGAGGAATGTGATGTACTGGCGTGATAAGCGCGGCCATGAAATTGATTTTGTGATCGCGGAAAGAGGCAGACCGCCGGTGGCGATTGAATGCAAATGGTCGGCAACCGACTTCGATCCGGGTAATCTGAAACTGTTTCGTGAACGTTATCCGGAAGGAGATTCCCTGGTAGCGGCAGCCGATGTTGAAAAACCGTTTACCCGTAATTACAAAGGGATAGATGTGACATTTGTGAGCCTGACCGGCTTGATCGAAAAAATAGGGATTAAATAACACCTATATCAAGATAATTAAGTGTCAAGCCCCTTTATGTCCAATTGAACCTTTGACAAACGTCACCGAAAATTTCCAGCCATAGGTACCGGTCTCCTTCACAGAGGAAAATGTCCTCGCGGCGATCACCACGCGAAGTTACATGATAAAGACCGCCAGCCAGCTCTATTCTCAATAGGTCTTGCCATAATTTTACCATAGCAGACGAATTGTTGGATTGCAAGACCTGACCCCTATTCTTCCGATCGTTATTATTTTTTAATCAGCGCAGAGAGTATATTGAAAGCAAGCCTTAATTGCTCATCATCTGCATTATTTACGAGAGATGTGACAATGGATTTTCTCTTTGATGCATCTTCAAACTGTACGAAACGGAAGAGTTCCCCAAGATCAACGTTCAAAGCCTCAGACAGTGTTATGAGAGTCTTTAGAGTTGGATTTTCCTTCCCTCGCTCAATGCTGCTCAAATATTTGGAGCTGATGCCCATTTTACCAGCCAAATGTTCCTGCGTCATGCCTTTCGTGGATCTCATTTCAGCAATACGGACACCAATCATCTGTTTTGTATCCACTATAGACCTCCCTGTTATTTCGTTTCATATTGACAGAAAATCAGGAGGTTAAAACAGTCCAATGCATTTAATTATCTTGACTAATTCTATGTATTGGATGTACATGGAGTTTCATGGCTTAAATTGTTGCTAAATTTATTGATGCATACAGAACAGATAAAACCGCAACCCTTCAGAGCTGTTAGTGAGGCTGTCATGACCGGATTTCTTCCTCAAACCCTGTATCTCAAAAGAGTGCGGGGTTTTTATGTTTTAGGATTCAGGGAGGTTTAGACATAATACAAACCGTGGCCAATATTTTTAAAAAACTTTCCCGACTCATAACGGCAACACTTCCATTGACAGTCCTCTTCCTTACGAAAGAACCTTACCTTCTGACCAATTACCCGGGGAGAACTTTTGTCGGTTTTTACTACGCGGTATCACCGCCAATTGCCGACTCCATTCGCGGGC
>JAPLIX010000370.1 GCA_026388865.1 Pseudomonadota bacterium
AGCGTCAGCAGGAGGAGAAGACGGGGCTTGCTGTGGTTTACAGCAGGTCTGAGTTCTTTACGAACCGCCGTATACCGAACGGTACGTACGGTGGTGTGAGAGGACGGCAGGTGAACTAATCACCTGCCTCCTACTCGATTTTTCATTTTTGCACTATACATTTAGCTGTCAGCAATCCCTAATCTCTTTTCACCTGCCACCTTTCCCCTTCCACTTTTCACAGCAAACATTCTTCATTCCACCTTGCGCAATTTCACTATGCCATTGACTCACCATCACCGCAGGTATATATGAGGTTAGATAATTATATCTGTTTCTTATAAAAAGCAGGCCCCATAAAAGGAGAAGTGCCATGACCTACGACAATCTATCCCTGTACCTGACCAACCCGACATTTATCATTCTTGCTTTAATGTCTGTCTATTCTGTCACGGTGATGATTAATCAGGCCTACTACCTGTTTTCAAGCAGGGAAAAAGGCCTGGAGCTGGTGCAGTTTCTGGAAAACGCCCGGAACGGATACACGGAGATCATGGCTTTCTTAAAGGCAAAGGACACTCCTCACCGCAGGCTGGTCCAGGCATGGCTGAAACATAGTCAGCAGTCCGCAGAAGCTCTGGGTGCTCTCTTGAGTGAGGAGGCAAAGGGCCTGCGCTGGGAGGCGGAGCACCGGCTTGCAGCGCTCGGCACCATAGCAAATATCGCGCCCTTTGTCGGCCTGTTCGGCACGGTAGTGGGCGTTATCAGAGCGTTTCAGGCCATCGCGCTCAAGGCAAGCGCCGGGCCGTCGGTCGTTGCCAGCGGCATTGCCGAGGCGCTCATCTCAACCGCGGCCGGCCTGTTTGTAGCAGTCCCTGCAGTCGTGGCATACAACTACTTTTTGAAACGTGCCCGAAAACTGAGCCTTGAACTGGATCACATTGCAACCGTGCTCATATACCGCGGAGGTAAATAGTCATGTACATAAAAAATACCTCTGAAACGCCGTTTCTGAGCGATATCAACATGGTCCCGCTGATTGATGTGGCCCTGGTGCTGCTGATTATCTTCATGATCATCACCCCGGTCATGGTGCTCAACTCCATTCAGGTGCAGCTTCCCCAATCCTCATCAGAGAAACAGACACCGACAAAAAATATCATCATTGCCGTAAAGCCCGACGGCAGCGTGTATCTCAATAATGAGCCGGTAACCCAGGGGCTGCTCACCGACAAAATACTGCTGCTGATGCAGCAGCAGCCAGAGTGCGCCGTGATTTACGCTGACAAAAAGGTTGATATTGCGATGCTGGTCGATGTGATCGATCAGGTTGAAGCCGGCGGCATGCACAATATCAGCCTGACCACCGAGCGCCGGCAGCAGTCTCCGGCCCTTGCGCCGGCAAGCTAAGGTTCGCGCTTAATTCCTGCTATGACACCGGCACACTCCCGGAGCGCAGTGCCGGGATGCACAGCACTGCACATTACCGCAACAACTGCTGAAAGATTTGCCGCATGCACGATGCCACGACTACGCGCAATTTCATAAAACGCCCCCCGGCGTTTATACTGTCCTGCCTTATCCACAGTGTGCTGATACTGGCGTTTTACCAGGTGAACTGGGCCTTTATTCCGCATCACGGGCTGGAAGAAAATCCGGCCATATCCATCATTCCCCAGAAGCAGAACGACCTTCAGTTTACCTTTCAGACTCCTCAAACCCCTGAAGAGTTCAAAGTCAGGGGCACTGATGCGTTTGACCAGCTTAAGTCTGAGAAAAAACAGGAATTGCCGATCCCTAAAATCGAATCAAACGCTCCGCTGCCTGACATGAAGTTTACCCCTGATATACGGGTCCGGGAGGATGTCAACCGTATCGGCGCGCCGACCCTTGACCGCTCGCTGCTTAGCGGCCCCAGAGGCCCGGCAAATACTATCGGTGGGAAGGGCCTGCCGTACTACGGGCTCGGCGATAAATCGTTCGGGTCATTCAGCAGGACTATTCAGGGGGTGCGGAAAATTGGCTTGGATGTTGTGTTTGTTTTTGATGCAACCAGCAGCATGGCCCAGTTCCTGCGGCAGGTGAAGATAAAGATCGCAAACCTGTGCATGACGTTTAAAATGCTGGTTCCCACTACGCGGATCGGTCTTGTCGCGTACCGCGACCGGAATGATGATTTTGTCACGAAAAAATTTCCGCTCACCCATAAAACGCAGCAGCTGCAGAAGTTCCTGCTGGGCATTAACCCAGTAGGGGGAGGAGATTACGAAGAGGCGGTAGACGAAGGGCTGCGCGTTGCGGTCAATGAGTTTAACTGGGAGAAGGACTCAAAGAAGATAATCCTTCTGATCGGCGATGCGCCGCCGCACCAACAGGACATGCTGAAAGCAAAAGAGCTGGTGGAAAAATTCCGCAGCCAGATGGGCGGCATGGTGGCAACGCTTGATACCAGCGTCAGAAGCCTTCAGCCTGTTGATCCGCAGAGCCGGCAGACGGTTATGCCTGCATTCAGGCAGCTTGCAGAGGCCGGGGGCGGAGAAAGCGCGCTCATGCTTGACGAGGTGAAGGTGATCAGGCAGATGGTCGTGCTTGCCTTTGGCACCAAATGGGAATCGTACCTGGATGAGTTTTTAAAGAATTTATGAGGAGGTTATTTTGAAACAGGGAAATATGAAACCACTGAGAACACCGAGAAATTCTCTGTGTTCTCTAAAAAAATACAATTTGAAATCTGGAACTCAAGAAATCAGGATATTTTTGTATTTTTTGTCGTGAGTTCCTGAGTTCCAGATTTAATTATTAAGTTTTGGTTTGTAGCGCTGTGGTTATCTTTTGACATACTATACGGTACGAAAGAGCGTTATATGAAGCTTCTCACTAATGCCATGAAACAGGGTATTACCGTGGTCGCGGTGCTTGTTTTCTGCGGCTCATTACCGGCGGCAGCCAGTGGTGCGAGCGGGATGAGCTCTCTTGCCGAAGTGAGCAGCACGCTGCGCAGCCTGGAAAAAGGCTTTGCGGATGTGAAAGAAAAAAACCAGCTTTCTTTTGACCTGCAGAAGGGACTGGCAATACGCTCAGGAGAATGCGTTACCCGGCTTGTTGACCTGAGCCAGAATGCTGACCTGACGCAGGCTGCCCGGCAGGACGAGTTTAAGGCGCTGTTTCTGAAAAACGGGGAGCTTCTGCGGAGCATGATTGCGTACAACCAGGGCCGCATTGATGATGTGCTGGAGGAGAAGCATGGCGGTGCTGCGGATAAAGAAGGTGTGTTTGCCTCGACTGAATGGCAGCAGGCGCAGTACCTGACACTTCTTGCAGGCTACTGGCTTGGCTGGAACAGCTACTACGCGGCACTGCTCTATACGGAGCGCGCTTCAGCACGGACGGACCTGCTGGAAGAGGCGGTTTCCGGGTTTACGCGCGCCGGGATAAATTTTCAGGAACAATCGCTTGCCGGCCGCTGCATCCTAGGCCGCGCACTCTGCTTCAAGGAGCTGAAACAATATGACAAGGCGCTGGAAGACCTGCAGGCGGTGATGAAACGGGCGTCCCGAGAAGATTCCCTGTACGCACAGGCCGGATATGAGCGGGCTCTGATCAGTTATCAGACAGGGAAAAAGAATCTCGCCGTAAAGCAGCTGCAGGAGATTGAAGAGACGGTTAAGCCGAAAGCCATGCCCCAGCCGCTGCGGGAAAAGATCAAAAATTTAGAATCAGCCATTGCGCTTGGCATTGCGGAGAAGAAACCGGAAACCCAGGGCAGCGCTGCCGGCAAGTCTGAGCGGGAAGCAGCGCAGGAGCTGAAGCGCCTTGCAGATGCGAGCGAAGCACAGGCGCCGGTTCTCTACCAGTATGTGCGGGACCACGCCGCGGCGCTTGCGAAGGTGCCTGAAGCCGAGCTGGGGAGCATGGGGACCATGGCTATCGCTGACTGGTATTTTGAGCGCAAGCAGTATGACCCTGCCATTGAACGCTACCGCCGCCTCTACCGCGCGCCCGACGCGCCTGTCAAACGGCATCTGGATGATGTCTGCTTCCGCCTGGCGTATGCCCTGGCGCAAAGAGAGCAGTGGCAGGAGGCGCTTTCATGCCTTGAGACCCTGTTTGCAAAATTTCCCAAATCATCATTCAACGGCAAGGCAGCCTGCCTCTATTACGTGGCTGCCGTGCGTGCCTATAAGGCAAACCCGGTCGAGGCATTCTACAGCCGCTATATAAGGTCTGCCGAGTGCTACGTGAAAAACTGCCCCGATGCCAGGGATAAAAGCGAAGCGCATTTTCAGCTGGGCCTTTACTATCAGCATAAAAACAGAACCCGGGAAGCGTTGCAGGAGTTGCAGGAACAAATTGAAAAGATTGAAACTCTTGTGCGCCAGGGCACGGGGCAGTCAGATGAAGCGCTTCAGCTGTACCGTGAAGCGCTGCAACAGGCAGAAGGCTGGCACAAAACAGCAGTGAAAAAAGGCGCTGCAGCCGGCAGTGAGCCTGATGCGCATATGGCGTATCTCCTGGCGCGGCTCTATGTTAACGGCCCGGAGCCAAACCCGCAGAGGGCATTGCCGGTGCTCCAGGGATTTGAGAGCAGGTACCCCGTTACCAGGCAGCGGGATCTTCTGTACGGCCTGGTAAAAAAACTGCGCCTTAAATGCTTTCTGCAGCTGCGCCGGCTCGATGACGCAGAGCGAGAGATCAGCAGCATCGCGGCCAAAGGGCCGGCTGACCAGGAAACCCTGGCATGTATAAACGAATATGCTGACCAGTATTACCGGCAGGCCCGTGATGCACGGGCGCAAGGTGACACCGCCCTGGCAGCAGAGAAAGCTCAGGCAGCGCTTGCCGTCTATAAGAAGCTGAGCAGCATGGTTGCAGCGGATGCAAAAGGAAAAAATCTTTATGATCACCTGCAGCTGCGGCTTGCTGAACTCTACGCTGATACTGATCAGCCGCAGCAGGCGGAAGCTCTCTACCGGAAAAAGCTTGAGCAGGACCCGGCATCAGCAGAAGCAATGCACGGCCTCGGCCTTATCCTTGAGAAGCAGAAGCAGTGGCAGGATGCCTTTGATACGTGGCGGAAGTTTTCAAAGGGCCTGAAGCAGGGAACTCCCCCGTGGTTTGAAGCGCGGTACCGGGCAGCGTGGTCGCTTACCCAGATGGGAAAGCAGTCAGATGCATGCGAGGTCATTGCAGCAACACAAATTCGTTTTCAGGATTTCGGCGGAGGGGAATACGGCCGGAAATTCGTGCAGCTTAAGGATGCGGTGTGCGGCGCGAATAGCGCAGGCAGAACAATAGGCACAAAATAGGAACGGACCTATTGGTTATTTCGAAGTATAATTTTAGTTTCGATTGTCCACCCTTATCAGTGCTACCTGCCCTCCGCACAAAGCGTGCTTCGGAAGGCGGGCGGAGGACGAGCTGAGTAACGAGCGATGAGTGGGGAAAATCGATGAATGGGTAAATTCGTGGATAGTGACTCGTGACACTTTTTAATAACTATCCGGACGTAACAGAAGGCGTTATATGAAAAGCTCAACCATTAAAATGTGGTGTTGTTTTGCGCTCATGCTGTCTCTGCTGCAGGGGTGCGGTATCCTGTTTCAAAGTGAAGAGCAGGAGCGAATGCGGCAGGAGGCAGAGTTTAAGCCCTACCAGCAGAAGAACAATATCGAGGGATATAGAGAGTTCATCGCGAAATATCCGGAGAACATGTTTATTCCGATAGCCCGGGGCTCTATTCAGGACTTGGAGTTTGCCCCCTATGAGCAGAAAAACACTATTGATGGGTACCGGGAGTTCATCAAAACCTTTACCGGCAACCGCAACAGCTCGCGGGCTGCTGAAAAAATTGAGCAGCTTGAGTTCAAGCAGGTTGAAGACACTGACACTGCTGACGCCTACCGGGAGTTTCTCCGGAAAAAACCCCGCAGCAACTATACACTGCTGGCACAGCAGCGGCTGCAGGAGCTTGAGTTTCAGTCCCTGGACAAGAGATGCCGGGACCAGTACGGGTTTGACCTGCTGCTGTACCGGCTTAATGTGAGCCGTCTACAGAAAGAGCTTGAGTCAGCCAGCGCCTCCAGCCTTGCAGATTTTACTTTATTTGCCTCAATTGATACCTATAAAGGCCAGAGATGTTTTCATACCCTTCTCATCTATGGTGATGCAATGGCACGGCTGGACACAAATAAAAAAGAGTCTTCTGAATCTTTTTTTGCTTCTGTTATTGCAAAGCTGCTGGTCTATCTTGATCAGAAATTTACCAACAGGAAAACGCTGGACGGTTTCAGCTTTTCGGTAGCTTCATCAGCCAACCGCTTTTACGGGGATGCAGCAGTTCTGCTGGTATATTACTTCCCCGCTGGAAGCGTTCATCAGTTTGCGCAGGGATTGCTCAAATCCGGGGAGCTTCTTGCCCAGGCAACAGTCAGCACCCCGGCAAACGCAGCTCAGGAGGGGAAGGCCCCGGTCAGTCAACCTGCGCCGCCGCGTTAGAAAGAAACGGAAGGAAACGACCAGCCTTCGTACGAGTTATGAGTACCGATGTAAATACATCCATCCCATTAAACAGTTTCTATTTAAAAAAGGAGGAGTTTGTGAAAACAAAAAGTGCAGTGGTAATGTTTTTACTATTATTACTCCGACAATGATGCTGGGTGAGGAAACAACAAAAGGTTATTGAAAGAATGGTAAAAAGAAAGTTGCTACCTATCCGCAAAAAATATTTATATTAGATACATGAGACCATATTAAGGGGGTGCTTTATGAGAAAACTGCGAAGGCTTTCCTGTCAATCCACTTTTATAATCACCCTTCTATTATTCTCATTTTTCAATACCACCAAGCTTCTTGCAGAAGAAAATCAGCTCAAGGACATGCTAAAGCGTGTTATGCCCGCAACCGTGCTTGTGGTGACTTATGATGAGAAAGGCCAACCACTATCACAGGGGAGCGGGTTTTTTATAAGTGAGAAGGGAGAAGTCATAACCAACTATCATGTTATGGGCGGGGCCTTAACCGCAGGGATAAAAACATCAGACGGGAGCATTTACAAAATAACCCATGTTCTATCTGAAGATGTAGCCTCTGATCTTATAAAAATGCTGGCAGATACTGGCAACAACAAAGTTCCCTTTCTCAGCATAAACAAGGCTGCGCCAGAGGTTGGCGACAAAGTTGTGATAATAGGCAGCCCCAAAGGACTTGAAAACTCGGTATCAGACGGCATTGTGTCGGCGGTGAGGGATGTGCCTGGCTTTGGCAGCATCATCCAAACCACAGCCCCCATTTCCCCCGGCTCAAGCGGCAGCCCTGTAGTGAATATGAAGGGTGAAGTGGTGGGCGTGGCAAGTGCACAGGTGCGGGAGGGGCAGAACTTGAACTTTGTAGTACCTGCGGCGAAGATAATTGAATTGAAGGAGAAAAAGCAGGCTGTAGCAAGCAGCAAAAATGAAAAGACTGAAACACAGGCTACCGATATTTTATCAACGGCAATGTTTTATTACATTAAAAATGATTACGAAAAAGCTCTGCCTTTATTCAAACAGTATCTTCAAACCCATCCTCATTCTGCTGATGCGTGGTTTTTTATTGGTGTCTGCTATGGCGAATTAGGCCGCTATCAGGAAGCAATACAGGCTTGCAAGGAGGCCATCAGGCTGAAGCCGGATTATATTGATGCGCACTACAACCTGGGAATTGCGTACCTCAGATCAGACCGTTATCAGGAGGCAACTCAGGCCTACAAACAAGCCATCAGGCTGAAGCCAAATTATGCTGATGCG
>JAPLIX010000296.1:0-1606 GCA_026388865.1 Pseudomonadota bacterium
ATTTACCCTGAGGATAAATCCCATCGCATCTCTGCGGTTCTGAAAAAAAGGTACTAACGAGAAGCCTGGGTCTTCGAGATTATATGTTGCCATGGTGTTTTATTCCTCCTGCTTTGATTTACATAGCTCACTATCGACATGGCTGCAGGAAAGCTTTACAGAAATCTTAAACCGCCCCTGAACGCTGCAAAAGGTATATTACAGCATAACACTGGCGGCCGTCCCAGGATATTGCTGAAGGGTTTGGTGCTTGGGCCGCAGCGTTCCTGAAGCGCTATACCACCAGAGGACCTGCGCATCATCAAAGAACGCGGTGTGATTGCACAGCGGGAGATGAGCGGAGAAAGAGAAGCGCGGTATGATACGATGGCAGAAAAAAATATGCGGCTGCCGCGCATTGCGCAGGCCCGTACTATTATAGAGGCGCATGCTACAAGAAAGAGAGTTTTTATTTAATCAACATTAGTATTGATGGGGGAGGCACTATGCAGAAAAAAGTTATTCTATTGCAGGTTGATTTGTATACCCGGGCTCTATTAACTATTATTGCTCTCTGTTTGCTGGGAATCCTCTTTAAGCCGCTTTTTACCATCCTGCCGGCAGAGGCAGAATCAAAACAGCAAAGGCAGGATACAAAACAGCAGGAAGCAAAGGAACCGCTGAAACAGATTCAGGATGTTAATATTGCATTGATCAATGGTCAGCCTCCTGAGCTGGCGCTGCCCCTGAGGGTAAATATTGCAAAGTCCCGAACCCTCAACGTCAAGGTGGAAGATTCGGTGACGCTGCCGGTTGCAATCGAAAAATCTCAAACTCTGCCGGTAAGCATTGAGAAGCCTGAGACGCTCGCTGTAAACATTGTGAAACCGGATGTCCTCCCCGTCAATCTCGCTTCACCTGATGTGCTCGATATCAGAATGGTTGATTCAGTCACCATGCCCGTTGAAATTATTGCGCCTACTCCGGTACCGGTGGTGCAGACTATCAGGCGCTACCGACCGGCTGTTCCTGAGGAATAGTTCAGGTAAGGTGTTGACACCGGTTTAAAAAGAATATACAAGATCTTTATGACCCTGAAGCCTTGTATCCTTGAACCATTTGACATGAGGTGAACTATGAAAGTCAGACGAAGGATGGCGCACAAGCTGATCACCATACAGCCGGAAAAAACGGTCATTGATGCACTTACTTTAATGAAGAAACACTCGATACGTCATCTGCCGGTGATAGATGGGCATAAGTTTGTTGGTTTTGTTTCTGAATTTGACCTGCGTGAAGTCCGGCTTCTGCCAATGTCTGAAGAAATCAAGGTCAAGGACGTCATGATCAAGGACCCCGTTACCATAGGTCCGGAAGAAAGTCTTGAAGATGCAGCACGGCTTATCTTTGACCGCAAAATCGGCGGACTTCCGGTTCTGGAACATGGGAAGCTGGTGGGTGTTATTACTTCAAAGGATATTCTTGCGGCCTTTATAGAGATTATGGGGGTCCTGGAATCAAGCTCGCGTATTGATGTGGTGTTGGGGGACAAGCCTGAAGCATTTGAAGAGGTCTCACGAATTATAAAGGAGAACGGCGGTAATATTATCAGCGTCGGCACCACAAC
>JAPLIX010000296.1:1661-3778 GCA_026388865.1 Pseudomonadota bacterium
GCTGTTAAAAAAAAGCACTATGAGATTGTTTCGGTGACGGGGTAAGAGGGCACAAGACAGATCACTGCAGACAGAATTCAGATACAAGATAATTATGAGCAACAGGCAGGAAACACCGAAACCGCAGATAATATCTGCATCAGTGCCCATCCTGGAGGTATTTCCCAACCCTGATCCAAAGCGGAAATACGAGATTGAGATTCAGTGCCCGGAGTTTACCTCCGTGTGTCCCAAGACCGGGCAGCCTGAGTTTGGCGGAATTTATATAACCTATGCTCCCTGCAAGCTGTGCCTGGAACTTAAAAGTCTCAAGCTCTACCTGCAACAGTATCGCAATCAAGGCATTTTTTATGAGGCAGTAACAAACAGGATACTTGATGATTTAGTAATGGCTTGTTTTCCCCGCTGGATGGACATCGTGAGCCAGTGGCAGCCGCGCGGGGGCATTGCAACGAAGGTTAGTGTCAGGTATCGAGGCACGGGTTATAAGAAGTAAGAGTATTCAGCAGTCAGATGTCAAGCGTAACGATTGCAGCATTTTAAATCAGCTCGAATGCTTCAATCGGGGAGCGGAGACCTTTCAAGGCAAGATCCCCCACCGACTGGTAAGCGAAACTATTCCCCCTGATCAGCCTTTCGGTGGCTGCACTAAAGAGAATCTGAAACTTCCTAGCATGGCCGCAGAGCCGGGCTGCAATATTGACCGTAGTGCCTACCGCCGTATGGTGTTTGCGTGTTTCTGAGCCAAGGGTTCCCAGATAAGCACGTCCTGAATGAATGCCGATACCGACCCCTGTCCAGTCATTACCCTGGTGTACTCCTCCGCTCACCAGAGCATTGATAATGGCCTGCGCGCATGCTATGGCATTTTCAGCCATCCGCTCTCCATGAAATATGGTCATTATCTCATCCCCGCTCAGTTTATCAATGATGCCGTGGTGCTCATCTATCACTTTAATCTGGGCAGACAGTGAGTAATTAAGCTTTTCAAACACTTCCGCGCAATCCATCTGTTCAGCGATCGTGGTAAACCCTCTCATGTCAGAAAACAGCGCTGTTATTTCAATGCTTTCAACAGGAGTGATGACTTCACCGGTTACCGTTTTTTCGACCATCAGGGATGTGGCGCGGGACACATAGCGGGAAAGTTCTGTTTTGGTCTCTGTCAACTCATCATAGAGCTCCTTGATGCGGAGATTGGCCCGAATCCGGGAAAGCAGTTCAAAATGATGGAACGGCTTGGCAAGGTAGTCGTCCCCGCCGCTATCAAGACCACGAATTATATTCTCATTATTGATTTCCGTTGCTGTTAAAAAAATGATCGGGATGTAGGGAATTGACCGGTCTGCGCGGATCAGCGTGCAGACTTTATAACCGTCAATTTTAGGCATCGCCACATCTAAGAGAATGAGGTCAGGATTAATCCGCCTGACTTTATCTGTAGCCTCTTCACTGCTACTGATACCAACAACAGCATATCCTGCATCGGTCAGTAATTCATTGAGAAACTGCAGATTCAGCAACTGATCATCAATGACCAGTATGGTTCTCTTGTGCATATGTCGTTTGTCCATAGGGAAGGGGAAAAATATCGCTGTCTCTATGCTCTGTTAATCCTCGTGCGCAATCCCGTATTCCTCGATTTTACTGAGCAGGGCGGGGTAGCTGATTTCCAGCAGCTTTACCGCTCGGGTTTTATTTCCATGGGTCTTGATTAAAGCCTTGCGTATGAGCTTTTCTTCCAGAATTCGTTCCATCTTTTTTATGGAATATTCATTGATGAGACTATCACTGATGTCCTCGATCGAAGTAGTCCTCATATAGTCCGGGAGGTCATGTTCGTCTATGGTTGTTTTATCGGTCATAACCATGGTACGCTCGATAATGTTTTCCAGCTCGCGGACATTGCCCGGCCAGGAATAGTTTATCAGCAGCTTTAACGCTGGCGGTGTTATTTCCTGGATGGCGAGACCGCACTGCTGGTTATATTTCTGCAGGAAATGAGTAACCAGCAGCGGGATATCCTCCCGTCGTTCACGCAAGGGGGGGATGTGGATGGGCAGTACATTGAGGCGGTAAAACAGGTCCTCACGGAATGCGCCTTGCTTTGCTTCCTG
>JAPLIX010000009.1:0-5133 GCA_026388865.1 Pseudomonadota bacterium
GCATCATGTATGCTGGCCTGCTCGCTGGTTCACGAAGGGGTTATCAGCATGTCTCGCTCACGAATCCAGATACTGCAAAACTCTTTTGAAAAATGGCCTGATGACCTGACTATATCCCAGTGCCGGCAATGCGTGGATGCTGCCTGCCTCCAAGTTTGTCCAACCGGAGCCTTGCACCGGGATCTGTTTGCCGGCAATGTAGCGACAGTTAATATAAAAAAATGTATCGGCTGCAAGCAATGCGTCAATGCCTGCCCCTATCCGCCCAGCAGGGCCATCTGGAATGCCGAGGAAAAACATTCCCAGAAATGCGACCTATGCGCCAACTCGCCGTACCTAGGCGAAAAAGGCGGCCCCAACGGCAAAAAAGCCTGCCTTGAGATATGCCCTGTAAACGCCATTATTTTCACCAAAGTGATCCCTGACCAGCAGGGAGACGAGGGCTACAACGTAAACCTGAGGGACGAGCAATGGGAAAAGCTGGGATTCCCCAGGTCTTGAGGCAAACAATCGCGACGGCAATGCACAAATAAGCATAGCGGAGGATAAACAATGTACGGATATGCAGGAAAAATATTGCGGGTAAATTTAACCACAAAAAGCATCTCTTCCATACCTACCAGCGATTATGAGCAGTGGGGCGGCGGGCACGGCATTGGCTCGGCGATTTTCTTTGATCTGGTGAAGGACAAAACAATCGGCGCGTTTGACCCCGCCAACGTGGTGACCATCATGACTTCTCCGTTGTCAGGAACCATGGCACCGGGCTGCTCGTCAAGAACTGAAGTGCAGGGCATCGGGGCGCAGCCGTACCCGGTTGAGTGGTTCACCAGAAGCGGTTTCGGCGGAAGGTTTTCCTCAATGCTCAAGTTTGCCGGCTGGGACGGCATCGCCATAGAAGGAGCTGCAGCCGCCCCGGTCTGGATTGACATAAGAGACGGGGAAGTAACGATCAGGGACTGCAAGGATTTATCGCTGTGGGGAAAGGATGCCTGGGCCTGCCAGGACACCATCTGTGACTATATTGCAGGGAGCGGCAGCTATGATACCTGGGTGAGCCCTGACAGTGCGAGCGATGCACGAAGCACGCAGCGGCCTGCTGTGCTGACCATCGGCCCGGCTGGGGAAAATCTGAGCAGGATGGCAGTACTTCAGCATGGCGCTTCCAATACCTCCGGCCAGGGAGGATTCGGCGCGGTGTGGGGTTCCAAAAAGCTGAAGGCCATCAGCGTGATGGGAACTGGCAGTATCACAGTTTCTGACCCGACTGCATTATTTAAGGCACGGCTTGAACAGGTAGCGCAGTATGCTTATGACTTTGATAACCCCAAAGATCCCGGAGCCCCGAACTTGTTTCAGAGCCCTCCCGGGCAGGGAACAACCTGGGAAAGCTTTCCCCAGTTTAAGCATAGCAGCGGGCAGAGACCTCAGGCATGTGTTGGCTGCCATTCAGGTTGCCGCAGGAGGTATGAAAGCGGTCTTGGCAATGAAGCAACATGTTCTGAAACAACCTTTTATCTGTCAGCAAAATCTGCCGAGATTCTCCACCAGTCTACAGATCTTTTAAATAAATACGGCATCAACTGTCTTGAAGCATACGGGTGCTATACCTATATGCGGAAGCTCAACAAAGAGGGTATTCTGGGCCCCGGGAAAGAGATTGACTGCCCGCTCAATTTTGCTGACATTGGGAGCCTTGAATTTATAGATCAGTTTCTGAAGATGGTAGCCTACCGGAATGACGGGCTCGGCAACGAGCACGAGTGCGGCAACATTATCGCCGAAGGGTCTGTCAGGGCAGCAGAAAAATGGGGCCGGCTGGAAGAGGACCTGAAGACCGGCAAGCTTGAGTATCCATACTGGGGATTCTACTTTCATTATGACCCGAGGATCCAGGTCGATTGGGGGTACGGCACCATTCTGGGCGACCGGGATATTAATGAGCATGACTTTATGCGGTTGTACGTTTTTCTTAATGAAAAGTTTTATGCCGGCACAAAACAGCTGTCTCCCGAAGAAGTCGTCAACATCGTTACCGATAAAATGGTCCCCTTTCAGGACGACCGGCTCATGCTCGATTTAAGTACCGACAACATGTATTCGGAACATATGGCAAAGCTGGTGTCCTGGCACCGCTACTACACCCGGTTCTGGAAACAGTCAATGCTGTTGTGCGACAATCGCTGGCCGGACTTTATCAATTCCTGCGCCCCTGATATGATAGGGTCCACCGGCACAGCTGAACCCTTGTTCTTTAATATCGTGACCGGTAAAAATTTTACGTTCCTTGACGGCATAGAGCTTGGCAGAAAAATATGGAACCTTGATCATGCCATCTGGACGTTGCAGGGCCGGCACCGGGACATGGTGCAGTATGCCGACTATATCTACGACATCCCCGCCGGCAGAACGGATAAAACTTTTTACGTTAGAAAAGAAGGTTCGTGGAATGCCAGTGGCATTGAACCAAGGATCGTAGAAAGACAAAAGTTTGAAGAGTTCAAAACCTTATTTTATAAAATGCAGGGGTGGGACACGGCTACCGGTTATCCTTCCAGAGCGACACTGGAATCACTTGCATTAGGTTATGTTGCGGATGAACTCGAAAAAAATAACCGCCTGGGGCAGGGATAAACCCAGGACAATGCTTCAAGCCAATGAATAATAAAACAGGGGGCAACTGGTATGCAACAGCACTGTTGTCCCCTGTTTTATTATGCTTTTATTTTAGAGATTAACCTGCAGCCCCTTATTCCTCAGGTACTCTTTAACTTCTTTAATGTTGAAAATGCGGAAATGAAACACCGAGGCTGCCAGCAGGATATCAGCGCCGCCCTTTACCACGCCCTCATAAAAATGCTCAAGCGTCCCTGCCCCGCCTGAAGCAATCACCGGCAGGCCAACCGCATCGGCAATTGCCCGGGTGAAGGCAAGATCATACCCTGCCTGGGTTCCATCACCATCCATGCTGGTGGGCAGAATCATCCCCGCTCCCAGCTTCTGGCACTCTTGTGCCCAGACGACAGCATCCCTGCCGGCAGGTTTGGTGCCGCCCGAAACTACCACTTCAAACCCGGACGGCATATCTTTGTTGCGGCGGCCGTCAATGGCAACAACGATTTTTTCTGAACCGAACTTTCCTGCCGCCTCCCGTACCAGTTGCGGGGATTTCACGGCAGCGCTGTTCATGGAGACCTTGTCAGCTCCTGCCGCAAGCACCTGCTCAATATCATCAATGCTGCCGATACCGCCGCCGACGGTGAGCGGTATAGCAATAACCGACGAGACATTCTTTACCCACTCCAGCCGGGTTTTGCGGTTTTCAAGCGTTGCTGCAATGTCCAGCATCGCAAGCTCATCCGCCCCCTCCTTCTGATAGAACTCCGCATTGGCAACCGGGTCGCCGGCATCCTTTATGTTCACAAAGTGAACGCCCTTGACAACACGTCCGTCTTTCATATCAAGGCAGGGCATTATTTTGATAACGCTCATAGGTGCTCCTTTAGCAAAAAGTTTTACAAGATAAAAGGGTTGACCGCATAGAACAGAGCAGCTGATAGCTGAAAGCCAACAGCTTATAGCTTTTTATTTCGGATACACGCTCTTGTCTATCACTTCCTCCACATGAAAGATGTAAGCTGTGCGCCAAGGCCATTTCGCCGGGTTCTCACCGTGCGCGGCGCATGCTGCCCGGTTGATAAAGTCCCTGATGAGCCCTGACTTCTGCACTTCCACCGTACAGTTCACCTGAAAATGAATGCCGGGCGGATAGTAATAGACGATGGCGGCTTTCTGGTTCTGCTGGATATTCTCCCAGGTTTTCCTGCCAAACCCCTCCAGAGTGCCCAGCTGTTCAAAGTCTATTTTCTGTTCCGCCTCTTCTCTGGAAAGATAATGATAGTTGAGAGACTGCTTAAGGCCGTCCACAATAAATTCCGGATTCGGTGAATAAACAAATCCCTCGCCTTCGTAGCCGGACCCGAGCTGCTCCTGTATCTTCTGCCACCTCCAGGCTAAAAATCCGTCATAGGCTTCAATTGCCTCCGGCAGGTATTTCTCTCTTAAATTGTAGCCGACACTTTTGACCGCGCCGTTGGGGATACAATTTTTATCACAGGTGACCATCACCGGATTGTTTTTGGTCAATCCCAGGAATACCTCGGAGAGCGGTTTCTTTTCACTCTTCACCCGCTCCAGATAATCTTCTCTGAGACTGTAATAAAAGTGGGCAAGAAAATCTTCGGTAAGACGTGCCATAATTAATTTCCTCCTGTGCTGCTGTTGTTTTGCACTGAGTTATTAGTGATTGCCTGCTCCCTATTCAAAAGCGCATTCATGCGCACTTGCCGTGAGCGTAGTCGAATGGTCGCGGTCAGAGACCGCTCCTAATCGTTCTTTTTTAATTGCCCTAATATTTCCGGCAGGATATTTTCAAGAAAATCGGACGGGCTGATTATTTTAAATGGATAATCACCTTTCAGTTTTCCAAAATCCTTTTTGTCTCCGGTTATAAGATAGTCTGCTTTGCTGTTTATGGCCGATACAAGCACCGGAATGTCTTTCGCGGCAGTGGCTCCGGCATATTTTTTAACCTCTTCCATTGCAGGAATGGGGACAATACGCAGGTTAAGCTTACCAATATCTTACAGGTTCAGGCTCAATACATCGAGAAGTATGCGCGGGGCACCTCGGTCCGAGAAGAGGCCCGATAAAATGACGTTTGAGTCAAGAAAGACCCTAACGGCGCTTCCTGTCATACGTCTCCCGGTACAGGGCCTCTCGTTCTGACTTGAGCCCCTTCATGAGTTCCTCAAGGGAATGACCGGATGATTTCAGGATTTTTTTTATCTCCCGCCGCGCGTCATCAAGCGCAAGACGCTTTGGCGTGATAATGATTGAATCGCCGACCGGTATTATTGAGACAACCTGCCCTTCGTCAAGCTGCCCCGCATTCCGCACCTGCTTGGGAATGGTAAGCTGGCCCCGGGATTTTATGGATGTGGTAAATGATTTGAGTGCCTGCATGATAATCTCCTGACAATTTTTTCTGAATTCAGAATATCAGATTTCAGAATTTACTGCAACAGAATATAAAGAGGCAATAAGAACGAAGGGTGACTTGCATGAGACGTT